>JAEZHS010000274.1 GCA_023436825.1 Pseudomonadota bacterium
GGGCGACCCGCTCGCGGGGCTCACGGCGCCCGGCATCGACGATGTGCTCGGCATATATGGCCGCCTCGCGCGCCGCGAACCAGAGCAGCGCCGTCGCGACCCTGGCCCGCGCCGTGCAGAGAGCGGTGAAGTCGTCGAGCGGCACACGGTGCAGGGTCATGTCGCTGATGGCCGTGACGGAGAAGACGGCATGCTCGTAGAAGCACGCCGGGAAGCCGACGATGTCTCCCGGCATGATCACGTTCATGATCTGTCGCTTGCCGCTGTGCAGGAGCTTGTAGCGGATGGCGAAGCCGCTCTCGACGACGTGCAGGGCCCTGTATTCGTAGCCTTCGACGATGATGTCCTTCGCCTTCTTGACCACGACCTTCCGGTTCAGGACGTCCGCGAGCGCCGACAGGTCGCCCTCGTCGAGCGCTATCGCATGATTGAACCGGGCGACGAGAGGATGGCTCCTGATGGGACCAGCCGCGGGCTTTCGCACGATCGCTAGCCGAGACCGCGGCCACGGACGGGATTGTCCGGCTCGTTGTCGTTCGAAGCGTGCGGCACGTCCCCGGACACGCGGAAGCCCATTGCCATGGTGCGGCTGACGGAATGATCGCGGTACGCCGGTTCCGGCAGCGCCGCGTATTGTCCTTGGCGGATCTCGTCGCCGCTCATTCGCTTCCTCCTCCTGTCGCCAACCGCATCGATGGCGGCCATAGGTTAGCGCCCCCTGCCCTCGACGATCTTGCTCAGGCGCAATGACCGGGGGAAACGTCACGTCGGTTGCCGATGACAGCTGAATGACCGTCTCCCGGCGCATGCGGCTCCATGCTGCTGGCAATCAATGCCTGTCGCTAAGGTCGCGATTTCCCGGCAGCGAGAGACTGGTGCCCGGCTCTTCGAAGGAGACTGCCGTGGCCTTCCTGTCATCCCTGTTCGCCATCGTCTTGATGGATCTCGTCCTGGCGGGCGACAATGCCCTCGTAATCGGGCTGGTCGCGCGGAACCTGCCCAAGGCCGCGCAACGTAAGGCGGTCATCTGCGGAACCTTCGGCGCCATCGTCGTCCGCGCGGCGATGGCCGTCCTGATCATCCACGCGCTTGCCGTGCCGTGCTTCATGCTGGCCGGCGGCATCGCCCTCGCCTGGATCTCGCGAAAGCTGCTGACGCCCGGGCCTGGCGCCGAGGACAGCCGCTCCGCCGCCGCGCCGGCCGCGACCCTGGCCGCCGCCGTCCGCACCATCGTGATCGCCGACGCCATCATGGGCGTCGACAACGTGCTCGCCATCGGCGGCGCCGCGCACGGCAGCATCGTGCTGGTCGTGTCGGGGCTTGCGATCAGCGTGCCGATCATCATCTGGGGCAGCCAGATCGTGATCAGGGTCGTCGACCGCTATCCTTCGGTGATCCTCCTGGGCGGTGCGGTGCTCGCCTGGACGGGCTGTTCGATGGTCGTGCGTGAGCCGCTGATCAGCCCCTGGCTCGAGACTCACCCGGCAGCCGAGCCCATGATCGCCGTGCTGATCTTCTCGATCTCGCTGGCGCCCTGGTACAGAGCGCGTCTCCCCGATCGGATGAAGCCGCTGGTCGCCCTGCTCCCGGCGCTGCTGGTCTGGCTGCTGAGCGTCGAGGTGCTCGCCGCGCCCGCGAGCGATCACCTGATCCAGGGATTGAGCTGGATCGCCTGGCTGCCGCTTGCCGCATTCTATCTATGGGCACGCGAACGGCTCGCGTCGCGACGTCCAGCTTTGCGCGCACGCAATGCCGCCAGGCAGCGCGGGACACCTCGCGGCCGGCCATACGAGGCATCGGCCATTTCCACCCGGAACAACGAGGCGGCAGCGTGCTCTTCGACCTTCCCCGTCTTCCCTACGATCGATCGGCGCTCGAGCCCTGGATCTCGGCGAGGGCGCTCGAACTCCACCATGGCAGGCATCACCGGACCTATGTCACGACGCTGAACCGCCTGATCGAGGGATCGCCTCTTGCTACCATACCACTCGAGTCGATCGTCCGCCGGACCGCCACCGACGAAGCTGCGGCAGACGTCTTCAACAATGCCGCCCAGGCCTGGAACCACACCTTTTTCTGGAACTGCATGAAGCCCGGCGGAGGCGGCCGGCCCACCGGCGACCTGGCCCGGCAAATCGACCGCGATTTCGGCAGTGCCGAAAGGTTCAGGCAACTCTTCCAGCAGGCGGCCGCCAGTGTGTTCGGCAGCGGCTGGGCGTGGCTGGTCGCCGACAAGGTCGGGTTGACGATCGTCAAGACGGCCAATGCCATGACCCCGATCGCCCACGGCCAGACGCCGCTGCTCGTCTGCGATGTCTGGGAGCATGCGTACCATCTCGATTACCAGAACCGGCGCGCTGAGTTCGTCTCCACCTTCCTCGACAGGCTGGTGAACTGGGACTTCGCCGCACGGAACCTGGCAGGTGTGACCTACTCCAGGTCCCAGCTTCATGGAGCGACCCGGGCGCAATCGTGGCATGCGTCGGGCTGATGCTCGTCGCGCCTGTTTCTAAGGCGCCTCTATCGGCTTGAAGTCCAGCTTGCCGAGGCCGAATTGCATGAGGCCGACGTCCAACGACCTCGCCAGCAGCGGAGGCGTCACGCCGACCCTCGCCTGTGCGGCGCCGAACAGCGAGAACAGGCCGAACAGCTCGGCCTGGGGCGCCACGATCACCCGCTTGTATCCCGGACAGAGCTGGCGCCGGCGCCCGCGAGCGGCAACCGCCTGATCCGGCATGTTGATATGCTCGATGCCGCTGAAATCGAACAGGAAGTGCGACGGCCCCCTGGCGGCGACGAGGGTCTGCGCGAACCGATCGAGCATGCCGATGACCGGCCGCCCGAACTCTCCCGAGAACGACATCAGCGCGACGTGGTGCGTGGCATCGTACTGGACGCTGAGCATGCTCCCTGCTTCTCCGAATATGCGCCTGCTCGCAGCGGCAAGTTTAACGAATGTCGGGGGCTCGCTCCATCCGTCGTTATGTCGTCGCGCCGGCCTGGGCACCGATACGTCGGCGTTTGCGCGACTTGAAAACGTTAGAGACCAAAACTCTGGGTGCCGGCCGGGGGCCTACAGAGTTTTCCGCCGCGAACCCTGAGGCCAACCATCGGAACTCGATCGCCAGTGGTTGCCATGCGCCGTTCCAGCTCCCGGAGCCCAGCGACAATCCACGAGGCCAACGTGGCAGCACTGGGCTCGCGGCAGCACCAGGCCAGCCGACATGATCACACATCGAACGATGAATAGAGCGAGCGGTGCCCAGGGGCACCGATACGTCGACGCTTACGGGACCCGAAACAAGACATGCGTTCGTTCGTCACCTCCTGGTCATCCAGTTGCCGTCATCGATGGCGCCGTCCCGATCGGGAGAACGGACCGGCGCGTGTGCGCATGCCTCGCCTCCAGAGACGTCGTTCGGAGGCGATGGCACTCGGTGACGTCTTTCCCAGGACCGGCAGACCCGGTGACCCCCTTGGCGTTCCGCCCATCCGTATCCGGTTGCCGACCTGTGTGGGCCGGTCCGGACGCGATGAAGGTCGCTGTAGGCCTCACCGGCACTCGGGCGCATCCTTGATGCGTGGCCGAGGACTCTGGCCGCCCGCTGTTGGGCTTGTCAGCGGCCATTATGCCGATCCTCTCGAAGAGCGTCGGCGGAGATAAGCCACAATATCCGGTAACGAAGTCAACCCGATTCAGACACGGCGCGTGTGGCGCTGTGCTGGCAATGCCTGCAGCCGGTCATGCGTCGTTGATCTATGCTCCGGCGGCAAACCGAGAGGAGACGACTGAATGGCCTTCTATGAGCTTCGCCAGTACTTCGTGCGGCCCGGCAAGATGGACGAGTGGGTGAAGATCATGGAGGAGGAGATCATCCCGTTCCAGGTCTCCAAGGGCATGGTGATCTGCGGCAGCTTCCGCGGCGAGACGGACGGCTCCGCCTATATCTGGATCCGCCGCTTCGACAGCGAGAGCGAACGCGAGGCGCTGTACAAGGCGGTGTACGAGACGGACTACTGGAAGACCAAGATTGCGCCGCGCGTGCCGGATTGCCTGGACCGCGAAAAGGCGCACATCCAGCGGATCGTGCCGACGTCGCGGTCAACGATGCAGTAGCCGCGGACGCGCCTCATCGCGGACGGGTACGGCGTCAGACACCCAAAGGGGCGTCCTGACCGACGACCTGCTTGTAGAGCGCACGGACCTCGTCGGAAACCCGGTGCGTATCTTCCTTCAGGTTGCGCGGCGTGATCGCGATGAAGGCGATTTCCCAGTTGTCCGGCTTGGGAACGCCGACCTTCGGCACGAAGGCATGCGGCGCGCCGGGCGCATTGTGGAAATGGCTGCCGCCGACCGCCGGCTCCAGCACCGGCTTGCCATCTTCGTCGATGGAAAAGCCTTCCGCCTCGCCTACGACATACATCGGGAACTGGTCGGTGCGGCTGGCGATGTGGGTGTGAAGCTCGACTTTCGGCAGGAACACCGCCGCGACGCCACGGCCGTGCCGGTTCTGGCCCAGCCGCCACGGGCCGGGTCCGCTGAGATCCGGCGCGTCGGACAGGCGATATTCGGCGCGGGCCAGGATGGCGCGCAGCGCTTCCTTGGGGTTGAATTCCGGACCGGCCGCGGCGCGCGCCTTGCTGAAGTCAGCGTAGACCGACTTCATCCATTGAATCTCGTCGTCGGCCAGTTCGTGGTCGAGAACCGGGAGAGCCGCACCATCGGGCATAAAAGGGTCCTGTGCCTTGTTACGACATTCCCGGAGAACCCGCGGAACGTCGCGAACGCTAGCATTCGGCAGGGTTGTGGGGAAGCCGTGGTCACCAAGTCGGCTTGAGGGAACAATGACGAGAACCTGCCGTTACGGAGCAAGGTCGCAACGGAGGCAGCTGTGATCCACCCGTCTCCATAGGGACGAATGATGTCGGGCGCTCGAAGCGCTTCTATGATGCCGTTTTGCCGATCGTCGGCATTGTGCCGATGGCCGAGGACGAGGGCGGACTAGGTTACGGAAGCGGCACGTTTCACTTCAGTGTTCAGGTTCCAATTGATGGAAAGCCTGCGACCGTGGGCAATGGGACTCACATCGCGTTTGCCGTCGAGGACCGTTTGATGGTGAATCGATTTTACGCAGCAGCATTGAAGCATGGTGGCAGCGACGATGGCGCGCCGGGGCTGCGACCGCACTACGATGCCAACTATTATGGGGCGTTCGTCCGCGATCCAGACGGTCACAAAATTGAGGCAGTGACCTACTCCGCAAAATAGTCGCTTGTGGAGGCACCCATGCCAAACGCCCCCTATGCGATTGTCGAAGCCCCTCCCACGCTGGGGCTTGCGACCGCCAGTGTCGTCGCTCAAGGGGACGGCGGGGTCATGGTGATTCCCAGGGGTGAAGGGACTGGCGGCGTGTCGTTCACGGACGAACGCAAATGATCGTCTTCCCGTTGACGCGCTTGGTCCGGTTGAAGGCGGCGACGGCGTCATCGAGGGTCGAGACGTTGCCGATGTGCGTCCGCAGTCGCCCGTCCCGCACCCGCTGGACGATCTCCTTCAGTTGGGCGCGATCGGACTCGACGACGAAGTCGACCGCCAGCCCGTCGGCGGGCCGTGCCACGGCCGGGCCGGCGATGGTCACCAGTGTCCCTCCGGCTCGAACCAGGCCTGCGGACCGCTTCCCGATGTCGCCGCCGAAGACATCGAACACGAGCTCGACTCCGCCGACGTCTTCCAGGGCATCGTTCTCGAGGTCGACGAACTCCTGCGCGCCGAAGTCGAGCGCCGTCTGCCGGTGGGCCGCGCGTCCGGTGCCGATGACATACGCGCCAGCCGCGCGTGCGAGTTGCGTCGCCATCGAGCCGACGGCGCCGGCCGCGCCGTGCACGAGGACGCTCTGCCCCGCCTGAAGGCGGCCGTGCTCGAACAGTCCCTGCCACGCCGTCAGGCCCGACATCGGCAGGCTTGCGCCCACCGTGAAGTCGACGTCGCCCGGCAGCGGCGCGAGGTTGCGCGCCTCGACGGCCACATGCTCCGCCAGGGTGCCGTCGCGATACCAGTCCGTAAGGCCGAGCACCCGCTGTCCCACGGACAGCCCGCGCGTGCCGTAGCCGAGGGCGGTGACCACGCCGGCCAGCTCATGGCCGGGGATCGATGGTGTCCGGTCACGGTCGAGGCGATCGGTCCAGGTCGGAGGCCACGTCAGCTCATCCGGGACGAATCCCGATGCATGAACCTGCACGATGACGTCGTTTATCGCTGCCTGCGGCTCGGGCCGCTCCACCAGCTTCATCCCGGCCGTTCCCGCAGCCTGGTCCGTCACCACGATCGCCTTCATGACAATTTTCTCCTCGGCCATCTGTCTCTCTGGTCCGCGCTGAGATGCGTCAGCCGTGGTCCATAAAACAGTACCGAAACCGGCAAATCGGAGGGTACCATCGGGCCATGGCTGGCCCCCGCATCGACCTCGATCGTGCCGGAAAGACGCCGCTCGCCGTGCAGATCTACGGGTCGATCCGGAGTGCCATCGAGACAGGGCCACTCGCCTCGGGCGCCAGGCTGCCCTCCTGGCGCGACCTGGCGGCTCAGCTTGGCGTCTCCCGCGGCACCGTACGCGTGGCCTACGAACGTCTGATCAACGAGCAATTCGCGATCGGCATGGGGTCGGCAGGCACGCGCGTCGCCGAGTGCCCGTCCCCTTCCCCAACACCCGCCTGGTCGCCGGAAGCCTCGCCTCTGCCGGAGCTCTTTTACGGCTTCGGAAACACGCCTCTGACATTCCAGATGGGTGTGCCCGCTCAAGATTCCTTCCCCTTCAAGCTGTGGTCGCGGATCCTCGCTCGTGAGGCCCGGCGAGTGGCGACGGCGCCGGTCGCCTATCCCGATCCCCGCGGCGAGCCGGACCTGCGAAAGGAGATCGCGGCTTACCTGGCGATCGCGCGCGGCATTCGGTGCACGCCCTCTCAGGTGTTTGTAACAAGCGGGTTCTCCAGTGCGCTCGGTCTCGCGATCCGCGGACTCGAGCTTGAAGGGAAGACAGCCTGGATGGAGGATCCGGGCTTTCCGCTCACGCGCACCGCGCTCGGCCTGGCGGGCATGACTGTGGCCGCCGTGCCGGTCGACGCGGAAGGCTTGGATGTTGCCGCTGGCCCGCGGAGCGCCGCTGGAGCCGCACTGGCCGTCGTGACACCAGGCCAGCAGGCGCCGCTCGGGATGACGATGTCGCTTCCACGGCGACTTGAGCTGCTCGCGTGGGCTCGGCGGAACGGCGCCTGGATCATTGAAGACGATTACCTGAGCGAGCTGCAGTTGAAAGGACGGGCGGCTCCGGCTCTCGCGTCTCTCGATCATGGGGGACGGGTGCTGCATATCGGCAGCTTCAGCAAGACCATCAGCCCGGCGCTGCGCCTCGGCTTCCTGGTCATGCCGCCGGAATTGGCTCGTCGGTTCGGCGAGCTCGCTGCGTGCCTGGCGCCGGCGCCCGCCGCGCCCGTGCAGCGCGCCGTGGCGGCATTCCTGCAGGAAGGGCACTACCTTCGCCATCTCCGCCGCATGAAGCGGCTCTATGCCTCGCGGCGGGAGAGCTTGCTTCGTTGCCTGGACGAGGTGTCATCAGGCTCGATGACCGTGAAGGCGAGCGCGGGCCTCGCCGTGGTGGTCGTGATGCCCAAGGTCGCATCGGACCTGGACATTGCTTCCCGTGCCCTGCCGTTCGGCCTGGCGCCGTCTCCCCTTTCGCCCTGGTACATGCAGTCTCCGCAGCAGGGACTGGCGCTCTGCGTGACCAACCTCGATGAACGGCGGCTGTCGGCCGACTGTCGCAAGCTGGCAGAGCTGGCTCGCCAGGCCCACTCGCCTCGCGGCTGAATTTCTGCATTTTCTGCTAATTCTTGCAGGGCCGGCCGATGCCCGCCAAGCCACTGAATCCACGCGGCTTTTTGATTTTCTGCATTTAATGCATTTTCTGCTGACCGGCCCGGGACTGCGCCCCTTGGGGCTGGCGGTTTGCCGGCGATCAGGCCGATGACGCGGGCGACGGGGGACGCGGCATGGCAGCGACGCCGGCCGGGCGCGCCCAAGGTATCGGATGGACAATGCAAAGAACGGACGTCGCCCGTGAGGCCGCGGCATGCCCCAACATAACTAAAGTGCTCATTCCTGTCAACAACTGCGGTGCAGCCAGACAGTTTGCAGTGAATTCTTTCGCACCGTAGAGAGCCCGGAAGGCAAGGGAGCGGGAGCGAGTCCTACGGCTGAATACCGTCAATTGCAGGGTTCCTTGATCGGCGGCGCATTACACAGACCCGGTCAAGCCCTGTCTTGCCTCGAGGTCAGTGGCTTCCAGCGCATGTTGTGCCGCGAACCGACAGATCGCAGCGATATCGCCGACCAGCATCTGGTGGGCCAACGCGCTACCTACGCCCCTCGGGAGCGCCGCCGCCTTGACCTCGTAATCAATGACCGCATGGCGGGCGCGGCCGCCGCCGGCGCGCAGCTTGCGCAGATTATAGCGTCGCACCGCCTCCGACGGATGTGAGGCGTAACAAATCAGGGGCAAGGCGACGATGTCATTGGCTGCGCCAGCTGCGTCGGCACGCCGGCTTTCCTCGGCAGCGAGCCCGCGCTGGCGGAGTGCGAAAGCGATCACCGCCGCGGCGGCATCGTCGATCTCGCCTCTCCCACCAATGCAATTGAAGACCGGTTTCTCCCGGCCCCGTGGCGTCGTGCCCAAATCGGCAGGCTTCGATGCCGTTTCACCTTCCAAGGCAGCCTCGGCGGCGAGAAACTCCAGCACCTGGTCGGTGCCGTCGACGATAGCGGCGATCTGCTCGGCGGTAAGACGGCCGAGGGCGCGGTCGCGTTCGGCCAGCACGACCATGCGGCCCAGCGAATCGTCAAGGCCTCCCTCTTGTCCCTTGTCCTCGATCTCTTCCAGCGCGACGGCCGAGGCTTCCGCGACAGCCTTGCCGATCAGCCGTCGATAGATCTGCTGGTACGGCAGGAGCGCCGGCTCGTCGCCGAGCAGTACCCGCAAGAACTGCAGCTGCGGCACATGTGTGCCCAACACCAGCAGGCAGATGGTCAGCGGTGTCGACATCAGGAGGCCGATCGGCCCCCACAGCGTGCCCCAGAAGATCGCCGATAGGATCAGGGCCAGCGGCGTAACGCCCGTGTGCTCGCCGAACAGCAGCGGCTCTATGACCTGACCGGTCACGATGTCGAGGACGACGATGACAGCCAGCACCAGCAGCGGCTGCACCCAGCCCGGCATGATGGCCAGGGCAATCAGCGTCGGCAGCACGGCGCCCAGGATGGCCCCGACATACGGAACGAAGCGGAACGCACCGGCCAGAAGGCCCCATAGCAGGGCATTGGGCATGCCCAGCGCGAACAGGCTGGCGCCGACCACCACCGCGAAGCCGAAGTTGGTCAAAAGCTGCAGCGACAGCACCCGCGCGATGCGGACCGCAGCGTCGCTCACCGCCTCCGAGGTCGCATGCACGTCGGCACCCAGCAGCCGCACGAATTTGTCGCTGAGATGATCCCGGTCGAGCAGGATGAACAACGCAAGGACGATGACAATGCCGATCGACAGGAGGGGGTGCAGCAGCGGGGTCACGAAGCTGGCGATAGAGGCGAGGCTCGAGTCGCTCGTCTGCACGCGCAATGCCGGCGCGGCAGCGCCGGTTTCAGGCGAGAGGTCCTGTGCCAAGGCCGCTGTCATGGCGAGGAATCGGCTGACCGGTCCTGCACCCTCCGAAAGATGGCGCACGTCCTGGATTTTCTGGTGCAGGTTGATTTGGTAGCCGGCCAGGCTGCCGGCGACTTCGGCAAGCTGGGTCATCACCAGTACGGTCAGCACGCCGATGAAGGCGAGAGCGCCCAGCAAGGCGAGCGTCACGGCCAGCGGCAGGTTCACCAGCCGGTGCAGCCAGCTCACGACGGGATTGAGGATGAAAGCGAACAGCACGGCGACCGCCGTCGGGATCAGGACGTCGCGCCCGAAATAGAGCGCCAGGATCGTAGTCGTCGCCAGGAACACGAAGGCAGAGCCGCGGAAAAGTCGCGTGTCGCCCATTTCGGTGAGGTTCGGCAGCCTCATGCCGGTCCCGCCGAATGCACGAGAGCATGCACGGAGGCAAGCCTGTCCAGCGCCGGCGTTGGCAGCACGAAGGGATGGAGGCCGGGCTGACCCATTGAGCGGCTCAGGCTGTCGAGGGCGACTGTGAGCGGCCGCCAGCTATCGGTCAACTGCTCCATCGTCCGCAATTTCCAGCGTATCGACGATGTGCAGGTCGTGTGCCCAAGGTCAGGCGGCCGGCGCATCCAGCTCATCCAGCCTTACTTTCGCCAGCGGCGCGAAGGCGCCTTCCGGATAGCGCTGGAGGTACGCCCGGAACATCTCGGGGTTGTCGCTGTCCTTCACGGTTTCCCAGTAGGCCAGCTCGACGGCGTCGGCTTGCGGTTCCGTGGTTGCTTCGGCCTCCTGCAGCAGCGTCTTGAGGCGGGCCTCGGCCAGGGCCGTAAAGGCGCCCTGCGGGTATTGCTGGAGATAGGCGGTGAACTCCGCCGGATCGTGGCTGTCCTTCATGGCTTCCCAGAACGCCAGCTCGAACTCCGCCGAGTCCTCGGCGGCGGGCGGAGCGGCCAGAATCGAGGCCGCGGGCGGCTCGTGCGGGGCGAGCTCGACGGGCCGCTCGCCCTCGGCGGCAACGGCCATGTCGGACAGGCGCACTCGGAATGCCCGGATCGGCTGGGAGATATTCTTGACTCCCTGCTCTCCGAGATCCTCGAAGGCATAGCGGCCCATCTTGCGCACGTGATCGCGCACGCCGCGCGAAATACAGACGCCGCCCGGCGCCGCGAGGCTCTCGAGCCGGGCCGCGATGTTGACGCCGTCGCCGAAGATGTCGCCGTCCTTCACCATGACGTCGCCGACATTGAGGCCGATGCGGAACAACAGACGATGCTCGGGATCCAGGTCGGCGTTGGCCGCCGCCAGCCGGTCCTGGACTTTGAGGGCGCAATCCAGCGCATCGACCACGCTTGCAAACTCGGCCAGGACGCTGTCACCCGCGGTGCCGGTGATGCGCCCGTTATGCGCGGCGATCAGCTCATCGAAGATGAGACGATGGCTCGACAGGGTGGCGAGCGTCGCTGCCTCGTCGCGCTCCATGTGCCGGCTATAGCCCTCGACGTCTGCCGCCAGGATGGCGACCAGCTTTCGCTCCAGGCGCGGTGCCTCCACCGCCCTCTCCTACTCGTCCGTGCGGTTGGTGAAGCGGGCATTGCCGAGGCCCGTGCCGATCGTCATGACGCCCCAGTGGCTCACGTCCTTCATGTTGGGGACCTCGCTCAGCCCCTGGATGACGGCGTCGTTGTGAATCTGGATGAAGACATCATGGCCGCCGATTCGCGGCAGGCGCTTGCCCAGCGCGGCGGCGAGGTTGAAGTCCTCGCTTTCCCAATTGCCGGGAAGGTTTTGGCCGCCCTTGACGATGTTGCCGTGCTCGTCGATCAGGCCTGGGCAGCCGATGCCCATGAACGGCGCGAGCTTGATCTTCTCGTCCTCTGCGCGCTCGATCAGCTTGTCCATCATCCCGGCGATGCGATCGATCGCCTCATCGCGGGTGGGCTTGTCGTCGAGATGCCGCCAGTGCTGACGCTTCCAGACATCGGCCTCGGCGACGCTCCCGCGCTTGTCGGCATTGAGCTCGACGACGCCGACGCGCACGTTGGTTCCGCCGATATCGGCGGCGAGGATGGCGTCGTGCCCGGCCAGGATCCAGCTCGGCGCCAGCTGCACCGCGCCGATCAGGCCGGCCTCGTCGGGATGGTTACGGATCGGGCACAACTCGATATCGACACCGGCCCCCGTCAGCAGGATGCTGGCGCGGCCCATGGCCAGCTCGCCGATGCGGCTGGCGATGAGGCCGCCGCCCAGCACGATGCGCTCGGTGTGCTTCCAGCTCTCCAGCCGCAGGAAGCGGCGCACCACTGTCGCCAGTTCGGCCGCGAACTCTTCGACGACGGTGTGGGCGAGTGCTGCCGACTTCGGATCGTCGCTTCCCATCATCTTGTCGAGCTTGGACTTGGAGACTTCTTCCATCGGCGTATCGCCGAGCGGGTCTTCGCCGTTCTCCTTCAGGCGATCGCGCCAGTCGGCCAGGATTGCGCGGAAGGCGCGGCGGCTGGCTCGATCGCCGACGAAGCCGTCGTCGTCGCGCAGTTCCTCGTTGTAGGTGTCGACCGTGACGGCGGGAAGCACGCGGACGCCATGGGCGAGAGGGCTTTGCGGCCGGTGGTCGGTATCGGCTTCGTTGGGATTGCTCAAGACCACCTCCGTTGTCCCCATGGCGCAACGCGCGGACAGGGCAGTCGTTGCAGGGCACCACCCTCGCCGTCCTGCATGACGCCTGCGTCCAACCAGGCGGCATCGATAGGGTAATTACTGGACTGTCTTGCGACGACGCCCGGAACGCCGCCGCGCGCCCACGCCGACGCCACCATGCCGGTACGGAATCCCCAGGGGGACGGGCTTTGACGATGCAGTGCGCATGAGAACCACTTGACGCCCGACGCAACGCTGCGCTCACCTGCGTGCTGCACTCGTGACCGATGCAAATCACCGGGGGAAACAATGGACCAACCGAGCTTTGACTTCATCGTCGTCGGCGCGGGCGCGGCCGGCTCGGTGCTGGCCAACCGGCTGAGCGCCGATCCCCGCAACAAGGTGCTGGTGCTGGAAGCCGGGCGCGAAAGCCATCCCTGGTC
>JAEZHS010000279.1 GCA_023436825.1 Pseudomonadota bacterium
ACCTCACCATTGGTGAGCTTGGCGAGATCGCCGCGCAGCTTCTCGATGTCGGCGCCCTTCTTGCCGATCACCACGCCCGGACGGGCGGTGTGGATCGTGACGCGGGCGCGCTTCGCCGGACGCTCGATGACGATCTTGGCGACACCCGCCTGGGCGAGCCGCTCGCGCAGCACCTTGCGGATGCCGATGTCCTCATGGAGCATCTTCGAATAGTCGCCGCCCTCGGCGTACCAGCGGGAATCCCACGTCCGGTTGATGCCGAGCCGCAGGCCGATCGGATTGACCTTCTGACCCATTACTTGTCCTCCGCCTCGGCGCGCTCGCGCACCACGATGGTGAGATGGCTGAACGGCTTGACGATGCCGGCAGCGCGGCCGCGGCCACGGGTATGGAAGCGCTTCATGACGAGGCTCTTGCCGACCGACGCCTCGGCCACGATCAGGCGGTCGACGTCGAGGTTGTGGTTGTTCTCGGCATTGGCGATCGCCGAGTTCAGCGCCTTCTTCACGTCGCGGGCGATCCGCTTCTTGGAGAAGGTGAGCTCGTTGACGGCCGACGCCGCCTTCTTGCCGCGGATGGTGGCGGCCACGAGGTCGAGCTTGCGCGGGCTGACGCGCACGGTGCGCAGCACGGCCTTTGCCTCGTTGTCCGCCTCGCGGCGGGGATTGGATGGCTTGCTCATCGGTTAGTCCTTCGAGACCTTCTTGTCACCCGAGTGGTTATGGAAGGTGCGGGTCGGCGAGAACTCGCCGAGCTTGTGACCGACCATCTCCTCGGTGACGTTCACCGGGATGAACTTCTTGCCGTTGTAGACGCCGAACGTCAGGCCGACGAACTGCGGCAGGATCGTCGAGCGGCGCGACCAGGTCTTGATGACCTCGCTGCGCACGGTCTGCCGCGACTTCTCGGCCTTCTTGATCAGGCTCCCCTCGACGAAGGGACCCTTCCAAACGGAACGTGCCACTGTGCTGTCTCCTCGTCAGCGCGTCGCGCTACGGCGGCGGATGATGAACTTGTCCGTCGCCTTGTTCTTGCGTGTCTTCTTGCCCTTGGTCGGCTTGCCCCACGGGGTGACCGGGTGGCGGCCGCCCGAGGTGCGGCCTTCGCCGCCGCCGTGCGGATGGTCGACCGGGTTCATGGCGACGCCGCGAACGACCGGGCGGCGGCCCAGCCAACGCTGGCGGCCGGCCTTGCCGATCACGATGTTCTGGTTGTCGGGGTTCGACACCGCACCGACGGTGGCCAGGCACTCGCCCGGCACCAGGCGCAGCTCGCCCGAGTTCAGCTTGATCTGAGCGTAGCCCGCGTCCTTACCGACGAGCTGGGCGTAGGTGCCGGCCGAACGCGCCAGCTGGCCGCCCTTGCCGATCTTCAGCTCGACGTTGTGCACGATGGTGCCCACCGGCATGTTGGCGAGCGGCATGGCGTTGCCCGGCTTGATGTCGACGCGCTGGCCCGACACGACCTCGTCGCCCGCCTTGAGGCGCTGCGGCGCCAGGATGTAGGCGAGCTCGCCGTCGGCATACTTGATCAGGGCGATGAAGGCCGACCGGTTGGAATCGTACTCCAGGCGCTCGACCGTCGCGGCGACATCGAACTTGCGGCGCTTGAAGTCGACCAGGCGCAGGCGCTGCTTGTGACCGCCGCCCATGTGGTTGCTGGTGATGCGGCCGTGGTTGTTGCGGCCGCCGGACTTCTTCTTGCCACGCGTCAGCGCCTTGACCGGCTTGCCCTTCCACAGGCCGGTACGGTCGACGATAACCAGCTGCCGCAGCGACGGCGTGATCGGCTTGTAAGTCTTAAGAGCCATGCTTCTGTCCCCCGTCCTACAGGCCCGTGGTCACGTCGATCTTGTGACCCTCGACCAGCGAGACGATCGCTTTCTTCCAGTCGCTCCGCGCGCCAGGACGGCCGCGGAAGATCTTCTTCTTGCCCTTCACGGTGACGGTGTTGATCGCCTTCACCTTGACCTTGAACAGACCTTCGACGGCCTGCTTGATCTCGGGCTTGGTGGCGTCCATCGACACGCGGAAGGTCACCTGGCCGTGCTCGGAGCCGTTGGTGGTTTTCTCGGTGATCAGCGGCGAGCGGATCACCTCGTACATGCGGGCGCGGGAAACGGTGGCTCCCACGGCGGCCCTGTTCGCCTTGACGCTCATTGCAGGCGCTCCTCGAGATGCTTCACGGCATCCTTGGTGAGCACCAGCGTGTCGCGGCGCAGGATGTCGTAGACGTTGGCGCCCTGCTGCGGCAGCACATCGACGTGGGCGATGTTGGCCGCGGCGCGCGCGAAGTTGGTGTCGACCTCGGCGCCGGCGATGACCAGCACGCTCGACACGCCGAGAGCGCCGAAATGGGTCTTGAGCTGGGCGGTCTTGGGCTCGGGGAGCGTCGCCGCCTCGAGCACGATCAGCTTGCCCTCGGCCGCCTTGGCCGACAGCGCTGTGCGGAGCGCGAGCTTGCGCACCTTCTTCGGCAGGTCCGATGCATGGCTGCGTACGACCGGACCGAAGGCCTTGCCGCCGCCGCGGAACTGCGGTGCCGCCTCGTTGCCGTGGCGGGCGCGGCCGGTGCCCTTCTGGGCGTACATCTTCTTGGCCGTCGCCGTCACTTCGGCGCGGCCCTTGGTCTTGTGCGTGCCCTGCTGGCGACGCGACAGCTGCCACACCACGCAGCGCTGCAGGATGTCCTTGCGGACGGGGACGGCGAACACGCCGTCGGCGAGTTCGATTTCGCCGGCGCTGCCGCCCTCGATGGTCTTGACCGCGATCTTCATGGTTCCGTCCTTAAGCCGCAGGACCTTCAGCCGCCGGCGCTTCCGCCGCCGGAGCCGCCGCCTCGCCGGCAGCCTTGCGCAGGCCGGCCGGGTACGGAGCATCCTTGGGGCGGGCGCGCTTGGAGGCGTCCTTGACGATGATGTAGCCGCCACGCGGGCCGGGAACGGCGCCGGAGACCAGCAGCAGGCCCTTCTCGTCGTCGGCGGCGACGACCTTGAGGTTCTGCGTGGTCACGCGCTCATGGCCGTAGTGACCGGCCATCTTCTTGCCCGGGAAGGTGCGGCCGGGATCCTGGCGGTTACCGGTCGAGCCGTGGCTGCGGTGCGAGACCGACACGCCGTGGCTGGCCTCGAGACCACCGAAGTTCCAGCGCACCATCGAGCCGGTGAAGCCGCGGCCGATGGTGGTGCCGATGACGTCCACAAACTGGCCGGGCACGAAGTGGCTCGGCACCAGCTCGGCGCCGACTTCGAGCACGGCGTCCTTGGCGACGCGGAACTCGACCAGCTTCTTCTTCGGCTCGACCTTGGCCTTGGCGAAGTGGCCGCGATTGGGCTGGCTCACGTTCTTGACCTTGGCCTTGCCGTAGCCGAGCTGGACGGCGGTGTACTTGTCCTTCTCTTCCGAGCGGACGGCGACGACCTGGAGCTGGTCGACCTTCAGAACGGTCACGGGCACATGCTCACCGGCGTCGTTGAAGACGCGGGTCATGCCGACCTTCTGGGTGACGA
>JAEZHS010000317.1 GCA_023436825.1 Pseudomonadota bacterium
TCTTCCGGACCGCGCGCGTCCCCGCGCGCTCATGATCATACGTGCATGTGAATGCACTTGAGCGCGCGGGGACGCGCTCGGTCCGGAAGAACATGAGCTCCGTTAAGCCTTGGCTTCCTTCTGCAGATCCTGCCGCCTGAGCGCGCGGCCGGAGCGGCCGCCGCCGGGCTTGCCGTCGCGCCAGACGATCTCGCCGTTGCACAGCACGACATCGATGCCCTTGGCCGGCGAGATCGGCTTCTCGAAGGTCGCGGTGTCGATCACGGTCGCCGGATCGAATACACAGATGTCGGCATAGAAGCCCGGCTTCAGCACGCCGCGCTTGGTGAGCCCGAAACGCTCGGCCGAGTACGACGTCATGCGCCGCACCGCATCCTCCAGTGGGAAAAGCTTCAGCTCGCGCGAGTAGTGGCCCAGCACGCGCGGAAAAGTTCCCCACAGGCGCGGATGAGGATGGGCGTCGAAGGGGATGCCGTCCGAGCCGATCATGGCGCCGGGATGGGCCATGGCGCTCTGCACGTCCTTCTCGTCCATCATGAAGTAGATGGCGCCCGCGGGCTGGATGCGATCGGCCGCCTCGCGCATGGAGCAGCCCATCTCCTGGGCGATCTCCTTGAGGTCGCGGCCGGCGAGGCCCGCCACCTTGTCCGACCAGGTGATCAGCACCTTGTCGGCACGGTCCAGCATGTCGCTGCGCAGGATCGTCGAGCCGGCGATGTAGGGATAGACGTCGAAGGCGATCTGCTGCTGCTTCATCGCTTCGGTGAACTTGGGCAGCGTTTCCTTCATGCGCCCGAAGTTGGTGCGGCCCGAGCACTTGTGGTGCGAGACGACGATGGAGGCGCCGGCGCGGCGGCCGATCTCGAAGGTCTCGTCCATCGCCGGCAGGATGTTCTCGCCTTCGTCGCGCATGTGGGCGGTATAGACGCCACCCCATTTGCCGAGCGGCTTGGCGACCTCGGCGACCTCGTCGGTCGAGGCGGCATTGGCCACGGCATAGAACAGGCCGCTCGACATGCCGATGGCGCCCTGTTCAAGGCTCTGGTCCAGAAGGTCGCGCATGCCGGCGATCTCGCCGGCGGTCGCCGTGCGGCTGAGATCGTCACCCATGAAGTTCATGCGCAACGTCGAGTGGCCGATCAGGAAGGCGCCGTTGATGGCAGGCTTGGCGGCGTCGACCTTGCCCGCGAATTCACCGAAGCTCCTGGAGATGTTCTCCTTGTTGCGGACGATCAACGACAGGAAATGGCCGACGTCGTCGCGGATATAGGGCGCCGCCGACGCGCCGCAGTTGCCGCACACCACGGTGGTCACGCCCTGGCTGGCCTTCATCGACATGGTCGGATTGTCGATCAGGGCAGTGTCGTCATGCGTGTGCACATCGATGAAGCCCGGCGCCACTACCTTGCCCTTGGCGTCGATCTCGTTGTCGCCCTTGAGCGTGCCGGGCGCCTCGACCGCGGCGATGCGATCGCCCTTCAGCGCCACGTCGGCTGTGAACAGCTTCTTGCCCGTGCCGTCGGCGACCTGGCCGTTGCGGATCACGACATCATAAGCAGCCATCTGAAGGAACTCCTAAGCTTCGTTGCGGCCCAGCCGCATGTCGAGGTCGAACGGATAGAGCGGCCGCTTGACCTTGGTGTACTTGAAGAGCTTCAGGTCCGACGCGGTGCAGCCGTCGCCGTCGCACATCACGATGTGCCTGGCGATCGGCTCGAAGCCGGCGCGGAAATGCTGGCGCGACTTGATCAACACGTACTTCTTGCGCCGCGGATCGATGCCGCAATGGGTGAAGACGCCGAGATCGTAGGGCTCTGCGCGCTTCTCGGAGATCACGATCTGCATCTTGCCGGTATCGAGCACGGCTGTGCGGCCCATGCGCACGGTGGTCCCGGTGGCCATCGGTCCGGTGACGGTGAACGTGCCGTCCGTGATGGCCTTGACCTTGCCTGTCACCTTGAGCGGCTTGCCCTTCAGCCCCATGGCCGGCATGTCGATCTTGCCGCCGAGCTCCAGCGTCACCTCGGCGCCGACGCCGGCCTCGATCATCCGCTCGACGCAGGCGGGATCGCAGATCGGCCCGGCGCAGGCATCCTCCAGGTCCTGCTTCATCGCCTCCTCGATCACGCTCATGACGTCCTGCGTGCCGCCCGAGGCGGTGTTGTCGCCGTGATCGGCCATGACGATCGGGCCGCCGTCGAGCGACTTGGCCCGCGCGACCTGCACCGACAACGGCTCGGGATGGAACAGGAAGCCCTCGCGCTTGTCCCACGCCGTATCGAGGATCTTGCTCAGGAGGATCTCGCCCTCGGCGGTGCGCTTGTCGCAGACGATCACCGAGGAAAGGGCGAGGTGAGGGATGTCGGCCTGCGGGAAGCCGCCGAACACCGAGGCGTTCAGCACGTGCCCCGAGTCCTCGGCCTGGTTGGCCATGCCCATCAACGTCTTCATCGGCTCGCGCGACGGCGTGTGGACCAGCGAGCTGCTCATGATCGGCCGGTTGCCCCACACCATCTTCGGCTCGACCTCGCCCGCCAGCATGCGCATCAGCGTGCGGCCGGAACGGCGCGCGGTGTCGGCCATGTCGATGTGGGGATAGGTGCGATAGCCCGTGATGATGCTGGCGCCCTTGATCATGGCCTCGGTCATCTGGGTATGGAAATCGAGCGCCACGGCGATCGGCACGTCGGGTGCGATGTTCCGGATGCGATTTAGCAGTTCGCCTTCGCCGTCGTCGTAGTGCTCGGCGACCATGGCGCCGTGCAGGGCGAGCAGGACGGCGTCGCAGCCCTTCTTCACCTCGTCGACGATAGCCGTCGTCATCTGCTCGTAGGCGGCCTTGGTCACCAGGCCGGACGGGTGGGCCGAAGCCGCCATCGGCACGGTGAACTCCGCACCCGCCTTGCGCGCCACCTCGATGAAGCCGCCGAGCGAGGTGTTGGTGCCTTCGGCTTCCTTGATGGCGCTCGGGCCGCTGAGCGCTCCCGCGCGGGAAAAGGACTCGATGGGAGTCGGGAGCGGCGAGAACGTATTGGTCTCGTGCATCATCATTGCCACGACGAACTTTTGCGCCACCATTACCCTCCGTTACTGCCAAGTCCTTGAGCAATCTACAGAATTGCCTGAAAAGCCGGCTTTGCAAGCTTTGCATCAACTGCAAACCAGCTTCGCGCTTTCTTGTGCGTTGCAAAAAAGCAACACAAAATCCGGAACACGAAATTGGCTAAATCTGTGAAATTAAGAGCTTTTTTCCCTCTTGAATTTTGTTCGCAGGTGCACCATTCTTGGGGTGCAGCAAACGTCGCGTCAGCGACCTCTGTGTTTGCTGTATGCCCGTCTTGGGCGTTTCCTCCCTAAACTCGGGCCGTGCTTGTCACGGCCCCTTTTTTTGCGCGGTCGCTGACTATTCGGCGGTGATTATTCGGCCGCCAGCGGACGCGGCAGCAGCATGGTGAGCGCCTGGCTGGCGATTTCCTCGAGGAAGCCTGTCACGATCCGTTCGATGACGGCCGCGTTGGCGAGCTTCTGGTGGCGCCCTTCATCCATGTAGAGCGACCGATTGATTTCGATCTGCAGAGCGTGCCGGTTGAGGCCAGGCCGCCCATAGCGCTGAGTCGTGAAGCCGCCGGCATAGGGTTGGTTGCGCTGGACCTTCAGCCCATGCGCCGCGAACCAGCGCTCGGCAGCGTCTACCAGATCTGCCGCACAGGATTCGCCGTGATTGTCGCCCAGAACGATGTCGACGTGATGGTCGCGCTCACGCGGGCCCACGCCCGACGCCGACGACGGCATGGAATGGGCGTCGATCAGCAGTGCCGTGCCGAACTGGCGATGGGTCTGCTCGATCAGGGTCGACAGGGCTGTGTGATAAGGCCGCCAGCAGGTTTCCAGGCGGTGCTCGATTTCCTCCGACGGAACGCGGCCGCGATAGATTGCCTCGCCGCTGGCGGCCACGCGCGGGATCATGCCCAGCCCGGCCGCCACGCGCGTGGTGCGATGGTTCAATGGCCGGGGCAACGGGCCTTCGAACATGCCGGGATCGAGCTCGTAAGGCTCGCGGTTGGCATCGACAAAGGAGCGGGGAAAACGGGCGGCCAGCAGCGGCATGCCCAGCGCCGGCGCAGCCGAGAACAGCTCGTCGACGAAGGCGTCCTCGGCCCGGCGCAAGGCCGCCAGCGGGACGGCTGTCTGGGCGAGGAAGCGGGCAGGGTAGATCGAACCGCTGTGGGGCGAGGCCACCACGACCGGTGCGGCCTGGCGCTCCGGCGGACGGTAATCCAAGGCCTCATGGTCGGACGCGGTCGGCAACAACTCCATGGATGCGTCATAGCGCGCGGATCAGGGCGCGTCACGCACTGCGCGTGCATGCCGGACGCCCGCACTTGCCAATCCCCGTACTTACCAATCCCCACACTTGCCAATCCAGGGGCCGCGATGTAGACGACCGCACCTTCGGCGATGGGCGCGTAGCTCAGCGGTAGAGCACTGTCTTGACATGGCAGGGGTCACAGGTTCAATCCCTGTCGCGCCCACCATCGCCCACCACAATCCCTTGTCCGAATTCTTCTCCCTCTACTCACACGACTTCGTGCGAGTCGCCTGCTGCGTGCCGCGCACCCGGGTCGCCGATGCCGCCTACAACCTCGCCGAAACGCTGCGCTTGGCCGCCGAAGGCGACAAGGCCCGCACGGCCGTCATGGTCTTTCCCGAGCTGGGGCTGTCGTCCTACGCCATCGAGGACCTGCTGCTGCAGGACGCGCTCCTGGACGAGGTCGAGGCCTCGGTCGCCAAGGTCGTCGCGGCCTCGAACAAGCTCTTCCCCGTCCTGATCGTCGGCGCGCCGCTGCGTCTCGCGGGCCGGCTTTACAACACCGCCATCGTCATTCATCGCGGCGCCATCCTGGGCGTGGTGCCCAAGACCTATCTGCCGAACTACCGCGAATTCTACGAAAAGCGCCACTTCGTCTCGGGCGCCAACATCGTCGAGCACACGATCAGGATCGCGGGCCACGAGGCGCCATTCGGCACCGACATGCTGTTCCGCTCGACCGGCAGCGTGCCCATCACCTTTCACGTCGAGATCTGCGAAGACATCTGGGTACCGGTGCCGCCGTCGAGCCACGCGGCTCTCGCCGGCGCCGAGCTGCTGGTCAACCTCTCGGCCAGCAACATCACCATCGGCAAGGCCGAGGCGCGGCGTCTGCTGTGCGGCAGCCAGTCGGCGCGGGCGATCGCCGCCTATGCCTATTCAGCGTCCGGTCCGGGCGAATCGACGACCGACCTCGCCTGGGACGGCCATGCCGCGATCTACGAGCTCGGTGACCAGCTCGCCGAGACCGCGCGCTTCGAGAAGGACTCGACGATCGTTAGCGCGGACGTCGATCTCGGCCGCATCCGCCAGGAGCGGCTGCGCAACAACGGCTTCGCCGACTGCGCGATGATCGAAGGCGACAAGGTGAGGCGCTTCCGCAAGGTCGACTTTGCGCTCGAGGCGCCGCGGGGCAGGGTGGCGCTGGAGCGTCCCATCGAGCGCTTCCCCTATGTGCCGTCCGATCCCGCCAAGCTGCGCGACAATTGCTACGAGGCCTACAACATCCAGATCCAGGGGCTGGCGCAGCGGCTGATGTCGAGCCGCACCGAAAAAGCGATCATCGGCGTTTCGGGCGGCCTCGATTCGACGCAGGCGCTGATCGTCATCTGCCGGGCGATGGATCAACTCAAGCTGCCGCGGAAAAACATCTACGCCTACACGCTGCCGGGCTTCGGCACCTCCGACAAGACGCACAAGAACGCCTGGCGGTTGATGGAGGCGCTGGGCGTCACGGCGGCCGAGATCGACATCAAGCCGGCGGCGCAGCAGATGCTGGCCGACATCGGCCATCCCTTCGCCCAGGGCAAGAAGGTCTACGACGTCACCTTCGAGAACGTGCAGGCGGGACTGCGCACCGACTACCTGTTCCGCCTCGCCAACCAGCATGGCGGCATGGTGGTCGGCACCGGCGACCTCTCCGAGCTGGGGCTGGGCTGGTGCACCTATGGCGTCGGCGATCACATGTCGCACTACAATCCCAACGGCTCGGTCTCCAAGACGCTGATCCAGCACCTGATCCGTTTCGTCGCCGCCTCGGGCGACGTCAGCAAGGAGACGGCCGAGATCCTGCACGACATCCTGGATACGGAGATCTCTCCCGAGCTGATCCCGGCGGAAGCGGGCGGCGCCATCCAGTCGACCGAGCAGTCGGTCGGGCCGTACGCGCTGCAGGACTTCAATCTGTACTATTTGACGCGGCTGGGTTTCCGGCCTTCGAAGATCGCCTTCATGGCCTGGAATGCCTGGCACGACATCGACAAGGGCGCCTGGCCCGCCAACCTGCCGGCGGGCACGCGGAGGGCCTATGAGCTCGGCGAGATCCGGCACTGGCTGAAGCTGTTCCTGCGCCGCTTCTTCACCAACCAGTTCAAGCGCTCCGCCCTGCCCAATGGCCCGAAGATCTCCTCGGGCGGCTCGCTGTCGCCGCGCGGCGATTGGCGCGCCCCGTCGGATGGCAGCCCCGACATCTGGCTGGCCGAGCTCGAGGCGGTTCCCGAGAAGGCGAAATAGGCAACGGGCACGGAAACGAAATCGGCGGCCGGGCGTTGGCACATCCAATCCCACCAAAGGGAGGGTGTGATGCCCGATCCAACGTTGATCGTTTCGTCCGAGAGCGTCTGCTTCATCATCGTCAAGGCGCGTGAGTTCGATGCCCAGGACGTCGTGACCGATCCCGACTCGGGTTCCAACGCGGCCGACGACAAGATGGCGTCGGTGCTCGAGGCGCATACCGACGATCTGACGCAGAAGGAGCTCGTGGCCTTCATAAACGCGCTGAGCGACGAGGAGCAGGCCGATCTCGTGGCACTCCTGTGGCTTGGTCGTGGCGACGGTACCTTGGAAGAATGGAATGACCTGCGCGACGAGGCGCAGCGCCAGCACAACAACCGCACCGCCGCCTATCTGCTGGGCGAGCCGCTGCTCTCGGATCACCTCGAAGAGGGGCTTTCTCAGTTCGGCTTCTCGTGCGAGGATTTCGAAATCGACCGCCTGTGACGTCTTTCGCCCGTCGCGGTCTGTCAGTACAAATAGGCATCGGAGGACGTTCGATGCCACTCAACATCAAGAAGACCGTGAAGCAGATGGTCGCCGAGGCCGACAGCGAGATCGAGACCATCCCGCTCGCCGAGGTGATGAAGCTGCATGGGCAGCCCGGCGTCACCTTCATCGACATCCGCGATCCGCGCGAGCTGTGGCGTGACGGCACGATCCCGGGTGCGATCAACGTGACGCGCGGCATGCTCGAGATGTGGATCGATCCGGAGAGCCCCTACGCCAAGGATTATTTCCAGACCGGCAACAAGTTCATCTTCTTCTGCGCCGGGGCCTGGCGCTCGGCGCTGGCGACCAAGACGGCGCAGGACATGGGCCTCACGCCGGTCGCCCATATCGAGGGTGGCTTCGGCGCCTGGAAGAAGGCCGGAGGCCCTGTCCAGAAGGTCGAGGCCAAGAAGTAGGGGCAGCGATGAGCCCCGACACCGTCCTGGTGCCGCAGCCTACGCTAGACGAGTTTCCCGAGTTCGTCTCGCTTCCCGTTCGCATTGCGCGCAACGCCGCGGCCTGGCCGGACAAGCGGGCGGCGATGTGCGAGGACAAGGCACGCACCTGGCGCGACTTCGACCGGCGCATCAACCGCATCGCCCGCACGCTGGCCGGCATGGGCGTCGGGCGCGGCGACAAGATCGCGATCCTGGCCGCCAACTCGATCGAGTATCTCGAGACCTTCATGGGCGGCCTGCGGGCAGGCGCCTGCGTCGTGCCGCTTTCGACCATGGCGGCGGCCGATGCACTCGAGAAGATGCGCGACGACTGCGACGCCAAGGTGCTGTTCCTGTCGGAGCAGTATCGCAGCCTGGTCGAGCCCTATGATGAGCGCCTCGGCAAGCTGATCGTGGGCGGCCGCATCGCCTATGATTTCAGGCGCCCGGGTTGGCGCGACTTCGAGGAATGGCTGGAGCGGGCGAGCGACGCGCCGTTCGAGGTGCCGATCGACCGGCTCGACGACTTCAACATCATCTACAGCTCCGGCACGACCGGGCTGCCCAAGGGCATCCTGCACAGCCATGTCATGCGCGACATGCTGGCGGTGCGCTTCGGAGCGTTCGAGTACGGTCCCGACACCGTCTCTCTCGCCTCGACGCCGCTCTACTCCAACACCACGCTGGTCGCCGTGCTGGCGACGGTCGGTCTCGGCGGCACGACGATCCTGATGCCGCGGTCGGACGTCGTGAAGTTCCTGGAGATCGCCCAGCGCGAGCGCGTGACCCACGCGATGCTGGTGCCGGTTCAGTATCAGCGCATCCTGGCGCATCCCGACTTCGACAAATACGACCTCGGCGCCTTCAAGGCGAAGCTCTCGACCAGCGCACCGCTGCGCGCCCATATCAAGGCCGATTGCCTGAAGCGCTGGCCGGGCCACCTGGTTGAGATCTATGGCCTGACCGAGGGCGGGGCGAGCTGCACCCTGGTGGCCGATCTCAATCCCGACAAGCTGCACACCGTGGGCCAGCCGGGCCTGGGCAGCGAGATCGTCGTCCTCGACGAGCAGGGCAAGGTCCTCCCGCGAGGCGAGGTTGGCGAGCTCGCCGGCCGCGCCCAGCTGATGATGAAGGGTTACTACAAGCAGCCGGACAAGACGCGTGATCTGTTCTGGTACGACGACAAGGGTCGGCTCTTCTTTAAGTCGGGCGACATGGGCCGCATCGACGAGGACGGTTTCGTCGTCCTGCTCGATCGCAAGAAGGACATGATCATTTCCGGCGGCTTCAACGTCTATGCCGCCGACATCGAGGTGCTGATGCTGAAGCATCCCGACGTGATCGACGTGGCGGTGATCGGCATCCCGAGCGAGCAGTGGGGCGAATCGCCGATGGCGCTCTGCGTGCGGCGGGCCGGCGCCACGGCGTCGGAGGACGAGATCCGCGACTGGGCCAACGGGCAGCTCAGCAAGACCCAGCGCCTTGTGGCGGTGGAGTTCCGCGATTCGCTGCCGCGCAGCACCATCGGCAAGATCATGAAACGTGAATTGCGCGAGCCCTACTGGGCCGGCCGTGCGGCGAAGATTTGAGGCGACCATGAGCGAACCGACACTGCGTACGTCCCATCTGTTCACGCTGAGCCTGACCGTCGATCAGAACATGACCGATGTCGGCGAGACGCCCTACGGCCGCCGCCGCATCGCCACCGTGACCGGCGGGACGTTCGAGGGCGAGGAACTCAGGGGAACTGTCCTGCCGTCGCCGGGCGGCGACTGGCTGTTGCTGCGCCGCGACGGCATCCTGCAGCTCGATGTGCGGATCACCCTCAAGACCGACGACGGCCATCACATCTACATGAGCTATCGCGGCATGCGGCACGGGCCGGCCTGGGTGATCGAGCAGCTCAACAACGGCGAGAAGGTCGATCCGAGCCAGTACTATTTCCGCAGCACGCCGTGGTTCGAGACCGCGTCCGAGAAATACCGCTTCCTGAACCGCATTGTCTGCGTCGCCACCGGCCGGCGCGATCCGACCGGCCCGGTCTACGAGGTCTTCCAGGTGTTGTAGATCCTGATCCGCCTCCTCGTGTTCCTCTCCCCCTTGGGGGAAAGGCTAGGTGAGGGGGCAACACGAAGATCGTCTCCTGCATCACCCCTCACCCAACCTCTCCCCCAAGGCGAGAGGAGCATGAGATTGCTCAGGCAATCTTCGCCAGCACCGGCAGGATGTATTCGCGGAACTTCGCCGGATGTTCGCTCATCGGGAAGTGGCCGACATGATTCATGATCTGCACCTCGACCCCCGGGATCTGCGCCGCCGTCCTCAGCGTGTCTTCCGACGTGCAGGAGAAATCGTACTCGCCGGTGAGCAGGTAGAGCGGACAGACCCTGGTGTCGATCGTCTTGACCTTTTCGCGCAGGTCGCCGTCGACGCGGTAGAAATAGAGGTCGCCTTTGAACACGCCGGGGCCGCCCTGCATGTACATCCACAGCGTCTCGTGGCGGCTTACCGAGGGGCTTTGCGGTGCGATCAGGCCGGAGACCAGCGCGGCGCAGACCTCGCCGCCGTGGACGTCCGGCCGGTGCAGCCAGGCCGTGTCGTACCAGGGCTGCTGGAAGTCGGCGGCCTCGAGCGCGATCAGGGCGCGGAACTCCTGGGCGTGGGCGATCGCGAGGTTGAGTACGATGCGTCCGCCGATCGAGCAGCCCATGACCACGGGCTTGTCGAGTTCCATGGCCCGGCAGAAGGCGCGGATGGCGGCGGTATAGGACGCCGTCGTCAATCGATACTCGGTCTTTTCCCAACCGTCGGGCGGCGTCGACTTGCCGTGCCACGGCATGTCGAAGGCGAGCACGCGAAAGCGCGAGGTGACCTCGGGATCGGCGAGCAGGTGCCGGTACTGGCGGTTGTCGGCCCCCGCCGTGTGCAGGCAAACCAGCGGAATGCCGTTCCCGTCCTTCGGGCCCGCCTCCTCGAAATAGATGCGGTGATCGACGCCGTCGATCTCGAGCCGGACATAGCGGCCGATCATGGGGTCGAGCTTGGGCGCCATGGTCAGCTCTTCGACGCCAGGCGGCGCGGCAGGGCGAGCAGGTCCTTGAAGAACTGCAGGTTCTGCAGCAGCGGCCGGAAGTCGCCTTCCATCGAGGCGGCGCCGCGCTTGGTCAAGGCGAAGAGGTCATGCCAGCCGGGGGCGGGCATCGCCTGCCAATGCTGCGTCCACGCCTCGTCGTCGGCGCGGATGGTGAAGGCGGAGGAGCGCATCAGCCGCATGCCGCGCTCGAAGGCGGCCAATGCGCCGTTCTCGAGGCCGAGGAAGAACGGTTGGTCGCCGATGTCGACGCGGCAATCGACCGTCACCCAGCGGCCGCGGCGCTGGAGGTCGGCGTCGCCCGCGAGCAGGTCGGGCAGTCGGGCGAAACGATCGGCGGGAGTCATTCCCGCAAAATGTACTCGATCGTCAATCCGTCGGAAGCCTTGAAACGGTTTGACCCAGCGGCGGCAACTGGAACGGTTACATTTGATCCCCTGTGCGCCGGTGCTGCGGCGCGCCACCCCCGGCTAGACCACCCGCTCGGCGCGCAGCTTGGCGATGGCGGCGGCCTCGTAACCAAGCTCCTTCAGGATCTGGTCGGTGTGCTCGCCGAGCTTGGGCGCCCGGCTGCGGATGCTGAGCGGGGTGCGCGAGAGCATCACCGGCTCCTGCAGGACAGGGGCAGGCTTGGCCATGCCCGGGTAGTCCATGTGATGGAAGAACCCGGCTTCCTTGACGTGCGGATCGTCGAGCGCCTGTTGGGGGGCATAGACCGGGCCGGCGGGAATGCGGTTGGCTTCGAGCTCAGTGAGCGCTTCCTGGACGGTCCGGCCGTCGCACCACTTCTGCATGATCGCCGACAGCGCCTCGCCGTTGTCGCCGCGCGCGAGGTCGTCCTTGAAGCGCGGGTCCTTGGCGAGGCCTTCGTCGCCCATCAGCTTGCACCAGCGCACGAACAGCGGCTGGCCGATGGTCATGGCGTAGATCCAGCCGTCCTTGCACTTGTAGGTGTCCGAGGGGCCGGCCGTGAAGCCGCGGTTGAGCGTGGCGATGCGGTTGAGCTGCAGCGCCGCCTGCTCGATGAGATGGCTGTTGGTGATGTTGATCGCAGTGCGCAGGAGCGCCGTCTCGACCTTCTGGCCCTTGCCGCTCTTGGCGCGATCCATCAGGGCCGCCAGCACGCCCACGGTGCTGAGCAGGGCGGAGCTGAAATCGACGAACGGTGCGTTGGCGCGCGTCGGCACCTTGCCGTCGCCCGACAGGTACATGGCGCCCGACATGGCCTGGCCGATCGTGTCGAAGCCGACGCGCGTGGCGTAGGGGCCCTCCGAGCCGAAGGTCGAGTTGGTGGCGAGGATGATGCGCGGGTTGATCGCCGAGATGGTGTCGTAGTCGATGCCCATGCGCTTGAGGTCCTCGTAGGGCAGGTTGGCGATGACCACGTCGGACACCGCCACCAGCTTCCTGACGATCTCCTGGCCGGCCGGCTTCATGGGATTGAGCGTGAGACCGAGCTTGTTGCGCCCCATCTGGAGGAACATGGCGCCTTCGCCGCCCTCGGCGACCGGCGTCACCCAGCGGTCCTCGCTGCCTTCCAGCTTCTCGATGCGGATCACCTCGGCACCGAGGTCGCCCAGCATGGTGCCGCAGAACGGCCCCGCGATGTACCGGCCAAAATCGAGAACGCGAATCCCTTCAAGAACCCCAGCCATGAACGCCAGCCTCCCAGAGTCGTCAGGCCGCGCGAACGCGGCTTCGCCGAATCAATATCAGAGCCGGCGGCACTGTTGGAACAGCGCCGGCTTGGCCGAAGACCGGATCCAGCCCGGCCTTCTGCAGTGCGGCGGCGCGGCATGCGCCAAGGCACATTCCGTACGGAATGTGCCCGGCCGGCTTCAATCGAAGAAGGTGTTGGGCTTCAGGAAGAAAGCCAGCATCAGGCAGCCTTCGTCGGTCCATGCATCGTGACGGCTGCCGGCGCGGCGCCACACATAGTTGCCGGCGCGGCAAACGCCCATGTGGTCGGCGAACGAACCTTCGAGGACGAAGGTCTGCTCGATCGCAACATGTTCGTGATGCGGAAGGCGGGCGCCGGGCGCCCAGCGCATCAGCACGGTCGACATGCCGGTCGCCGGATTCTCCATCAGGGTCTTGGCCTCGACACCGGGAAAGCGCGTCGGCTTCCAGGGGATGGAGGGAACGTCGACGTAGGTCGAATCGGGAACGAAGGTTTCGGCGTTCACGCGTTCGCCCTCTGCTTGGCGGCGGTCAACGTGCCGCCCCGCATGACGTGGCCGGGCAGGGGGCGCCCCACGACTTCTTCGGCGAGCCTGGCGACCTCGATCAGCCGGTCGATGTCGAGGCCGGTCGCCACGCCCATCTCCTCGCACATGAAAGCGAAGTCCTCAGTGCAGATGTTGCCGGCGGCGCCGTCGGTCGCGGCGAACGGGCAGCCGCCCAGGCCTGCGATCGAAGCGTCGAACTTGGTGACGCCCATGCGCAGGCCGGCATAGGCGGCCGCCTGGCCTGTGCCGCGGGTGTCGTGCAGGTGCAGCCCGATCTCGAGCTCGGGCCACTTGTTGCGGATGGCGCCGATCAGCCGCTCGACCGAACGGGGCGTCGCCCAGCCCATGGCGTCGGTCAGCTTGATGCCCTTGAGCTTGAAGCCCGCCATCTCGGCCTCGTCGAGGGCCAGCTGCACGCGCTGCAGGATCAGCTCGGTCGACAGCTCACCTTCGTAGTTGCAGCCGAAGGCGCCGAGGATGATGCCCCATTCGACCGGCATGCCGCGGTCCTTGAAGGTCTTCAGCGACATGCGCTGCTCGACCATGGCGTCGGGCACCGACTTGCCGATGTTCTTGCGCGAGAAGGTGTCGGAGGCGGTTACGCGCACGCCGCCATCGACATGCAATGGACCGCGCAGGGCACGCTCGAGTCCCTGCTGGTTCAGCCAGAGGGCTGCGTACTCGATGCCGGGCTTCTGCCGGATCTTCGACGCGACCTCCTCGGCGTCAGCCATGGTCGGCACGCGCCTTGGGTTGACGTAGGAGACGCAGGCGATGTGCCTGAGCCCGGTGTCCGCCAGCGCCTCGATGAGGCGCACCTTGTCGGCCACCGGGATCATCTTCTTCTCCGACTGGAAGCCCTCGCGAGGGCCTTCCTCGGAGATCGCCACTCGCTTGGGCAGGTCGGACATGGAAGAACTCCTTTGGGTGGTCAGCCCTCTTCCTGGAAGGCCTCCTCACGTGCCTTCTTGATGCTGGGCAGGGCCATCAGGATGAGCAGGAGCGCGGTGGTGATCAAGAGGCCGAGGCTGATCGGCCGCTCGATGAACACCATCGGATCGCCACGCGACAGCAGCATGGCGCGCC
>JAEZHS010000327.1 GCA_023436825.1 Pseudomonadota bacterium
ATCCCTTTCCCGTGCGCCCCGGCCCCCGGCCGCGTCTCGAAGGGTGGGCCACAGTCTCGTTGTTGCCCACCCTTCGAGAGTCGCGCATGTGAATGCTCGAAGGACGCTGCGCGTCCTTCTCAGGATGAGGTTTTGTTGTTCGGCCTAATGCCGCGCTGCCTGACCACCATCCAAAGTCATCACCACGCCGCTGATGTAGCTGGCGCGATCCGATGCAAGGAACACCGTGAGGTCGGCGACCTCCTCGGGCTCGGCGGCGCGGCCGAACGGCATGTGCTTGGTAAGCTCGGGCCAGCGCTCGGGATCGCCGAACTTCTGCTCGGCCTGGCCGCGCAGCAGGGTCAGCATGCGGTCGGTGCGGGTGGCCGGCGGATTGATCGCCACCACCCGCACGCCGTGATCGACGCTCCGCGAGCCGACCGTGCGGGTGAAAGCCATCAGGCTGGCATTGCCCATCGAGCCGGTGACATAGTCGTAATTGTAGGCCTCGCCCGCCAGGCCGATGATGTTGACGACGGCGCCCTTCTTGCGCGCGTACATCTTCTCCAGCATGGCGCGGGTGGCGTTGATGTAGCCGAACACCTTCAGCTCCCAGGACTCGCGCCACTTGGCCTCGGTCATGGCGAAGATGTCGCCGCGCGGGATGGCGCCGGCGTTGTTCACCAGGATGTCGGCATGGCCCACCGCATCGACTACCGCGCGCACCGTGTCGCCCTTGGAGAAATCAGCGGGATGGATCTCGACCGGCACGTTGTGCCGCGCCCGGATCTTGTCGCGCGCAGATTCGAGCGATTCCTTGGAGCGCGAGGCGATGTGCACGGCGCAGCCTTCGCTGGCAAAGGCCATGGCGCAGGCGAAGCCGATGCCGCGGCTGCCGCCGGTGATGAGGACGGTCTTGCCGGTGAGTTTCATATCCATTGAACGTTTCCTTTCGGGCCGGACGTTATCATAGGATTCCCAGCCTTACGGAGGGCCTCGATGATCAAGGGAAGTTGCGCTTGCGGCCGTGTCCGGTTCGAGATCGATGCGGCGCGGTCGATGACCTATTGCCATTGCGTGAACTGCCGCAAGCTTACGGCAGCGAGCGTCGCGACCTATGTCCATGTCGATAGGGACAAATTCCGCTGGCTGGCCGGCGAGGACAACATCAGCGCCTATGAGTCGTCGCCGGGCAGCTTCCGCAAGTTCTGCCGGACCTGCGGCTCGATGGTTCCCGGCCAGGCGCCCTATCTCCCGACGGTCAGCATACCGGCCGGCCTGTTCGACGACGATCCCGGCGTGCGTCCGCGCCTGCACGTCTTCACCTCGTCAAAGGCGCCATGGCACGAGATCACCGACGACCTGCCGCAGCATCCGAAATGGGTGCCGGGGTTCGAGCCCAAACAGGGCTGAACGCATCGCGGGCTAACACATCCTTCATGCTCCTCTCCCCCTTGGGAGAGAGGCTGGGTGAGGGGATGATGCAGGGGAAGCCTTCGCGGTGCACCCCTCACCTAACCTCTCCCCCAAGGGGGAGAGGAATATGAGACCGGAGTCGCCTAAAGCCGATAGACGCTGTCGATCCGCGCGTTGCCGTCGTCGGTCTTCACCCGGCCGTCCTTCACCATCTGGATGAGATGGGCCAGCATCGAGCGGCCGGCGGCAGCGTGCAGGTGCACCGGTGTGTCGGCGTAGTTCTTGGCCACCATCTGCGAGACGGTCTGCGGTCCTTCCTTGAGCCGCGCCATGATCTGCGCCTCACGGCCGAGCCGATGCTCGATGTAGGACTGCACGAAGGGATTGGGATTGCGGATCTCCGCCCCGTGCGTCGGGATGTAGAGCGTCTCGTCACGCGGCAGAAGCTTGCGCAGGCTCGCGAAGTAGTCGGCCATGTTGCCGTCGGGCGGCGAGATCACCGCCGTCGACCAGCCCATGACATGGTCGCCCGACAGCAGCGCCTTCTCCTCCTTGAGCGCAAAGCAGAGATGGTTGGATATGTGGCCGGGTGTGTGCACGGCCTCGACATTCCAGCCATCGCCCTGGATGACGTCGCCGTCGCTCAGCTTGATGTCGGGCGCGAAGGCGAGATCGCCGAACTGTTCTGGCTTGTCGTCGCTTTCGGGCCTGGGATGGGGCCCGAAGGAATAGACCTTGGCGCCGGTCGCCTTGGCGAGCGCCGGTGTCGCCGGCACATGATCGACATGGGTATGCGTCACCAGGATGTGCGTCACCGTCTCGCCGCGCAGGGCGCGCAGCACGGCGTCGACATGCTCCGGCATGTCAGGCCCCGGGTCCACGACCGCGACCTTGCCGTGGCCGATGACGTAGGTGCCGGTGCCCTTGAACGTGAAGGGATTCGGATTGTGGGCGATGACGCGCCGGATCAGAGGCGTCACCTCCATCGCCGTGCCGTAGTCGAACTTGAATTCCTTGATGAAGGGAATGCCGGGCATGCGGATCCTTTAGGGCGCGGGCGGCGTCAGCTTGTAGAGCGCGTTGCGGATGTCGGAGCTGACATAGACCGTGCCGCCAGCGCCGACCGTGACGCCCGTCGGCACCAGCGCCGGCGGTCCGCCCGGATAGGGCGGCAGGCCGATATCGAGGTTGGAGGCGATCACCGTCTTGGCGCCCGTCGCAGGGTCGATGGCAACCACGCGCTTCTGGCCGACCTCGGCCACGAACAGCCGTCCATCGGGCCCGACGGCGATGCCCTCGGGGCCGGCGAGGCCATCGGCCACGACCCGGCGCGCGCCGGTCGCGACATTGATCTCGGCCACCGCGCCGGCAGCGATCTCGGTGAGGTAGATCAGATCGTCCTTGCCGCGCGCCATCGCCACGGGCCCGCGCAGCTCCTTGGCGATGGTTGAACGCTGCTTGCCGTCGGCGCTCACCTTGACGAGGTTGGAGCTCGCGAGCTCGGCGACGTAGATCGTGCCGTCGGCCGTCTCCAGCGCATCGACCGGTGCCGCGAACTCGCCGAAGCTCGCCACCAGCTTGCCGGTCTTGCGATCGACTTTCTCGACGGTGTTGGAGAACCAGCTCGTCAGCAGGACATGCCTCGGCCCGACCGAGATGCCGAGCGGATAGGCGTGCGTCTCGCCATGCACGCGAATGACGTCGTGCACCGCGCCAGTCTGGCCGTCGACGGTGCGATAGCTGAACACGTCGGCGACGTGGATCGTATCCTTGCCGCCTTCCGAGACGACGGCGAGATCGGCGGGAATGGCGAGCTTGCCCTCGACGATGGTCCTGTGCGCCCCGGTCTGCTTGTCGACCAGGTAGACGCCGTTGTCGGTCATCGAGGTTACGAACAGCCGGCCGCGCGAATCGAAGGCGAGATTGTCGAGCCCGGGCTTCATCGAGGCCACCAGCTTCTTGGCCTTGCTGGTGAGGCTCACGCTCCAGATGTTGCCGGTGCCGGTGTCGACGACGTAGACGTTGTCACGGTTCTGCGGATCGATGTTGGCCGCCGCCGGGATCTTGAAGCCATCGGCGATCACCTCGATGCCGCCGGTCTCGAGGTTGATCTTGACGACCTGGCCCTTGAACCAGAGCGGTCCGTAGAGGAAGCCGTCATCCTTGTGGATCTCGAAGCCGTTCAGCCCGCCCATCTTCTCGGCGATGCGGCGCAGCTCGGTGCGCGGAAACGGCTTGAAGTCGGGCTTGTCGACGTTCTTGAGATCGATCTCGTAGAGCGCATCGCCGAGGAAGACCTCGGAGACGAACAGGCGCCCGTCCTTGCCAAAGGCCAGCGAATTGGGGCCGCCCATGCCGTTGGCGACTTCGATGGTCTTGCCGTTGGGCCGGCGGATGTAGACCTTGCCCAGCAGGAAGGCCGTCCACGCCATCGTGCCGTCCTCGGCGAAGGCGATGTCGTCGGCCATGCCGATCGGCTCGCCGATGAAGCGGTCGACCTCTCCCGAATCGATCTGCACGCGATAGATGGTCTGACCGATCACCGAGCCGGCGAAGAGCTGATCGTCCTTGTTGAAGGCGAGGCCATGAACGCCGTGGAACCACGAGCCCGCCACCAGGAACTGCTGCTCGTATTCCTTTGCCGGCGGCGCAGGAGGCGGAGACGGCGCCGGCGTCTGCTGGGCCATGGCGCCGCCGATCATGGCGAACGCAAGCGCCAGCGAGGTGAAAAACCGGCCGCACTCCATCCCGTTTCCTCCGACCCTTCCAACCCTTCTGCGGCGCGGACTTTAAACCGTCATCGTCAAGACTGTCATCCCGAGGCCGCAGGCCGAGGGACCTTTAATGCCGCAGGACAAAGCTGCTTGCTTTGCTCGGGATGACAGCGGCCTTGTATCGGCTAACATTCCCCACCGAAGTAGGTGCATTTCGCAGGAGGGAAACCATGGCAGGTCCGCTTTCGGGGCTGACGATCGTCGAGCTGGCCGGCATCGGCCCCGGTCCGATGTGCTCGATGATGCTGGGCGACATGGGCGCCGACGTGATCCGCGTCGACCGCACCAAGGCGCATGTCATGGACCGCCTGGCCGATCCGAAATTCGCCGTGCACAACCGCAGCCGGCGCTCGGTCTCCGTCGACCTGCAGAAGAAGGAAGGCGTCGAAGTCGTGTTGCGGCTGATCGAGAAGGCCGACGGCATCACCGAGCCGTTCCGTCCCGGCGTCGCCGAGCGCCTCGGTCTGGGACCGGACGTTTGCCTCGCGCGCAATCCCAAGCTGGTCTATGGCCGCATGACCGGCTGGGGCCAGGAAGGCCCGCTCGCCAAGGCGGCCGGCCACGACATCAACTACATCGCGCTGACCGGCGCCCTGCATGCGATCGGCGTCAAGGATAAGCCGACGCCGCCCCTGAACCTCGTCGGCGACTTCGGCGGCGGCGGCATGTTGCTGGCCTTCGGCATGGTCTGTGGCCTTTTGGAGGCACAGCGTTCGGGCAAGGGCCAGGTGATCGATGCGGCCATGGTCGACGGCGCGGCGCTGCTGCTGGGCGGCATCTACGGCATGGCGGGTGCAGGTTTGTGGAACGACCACGACCGCGAGACCAACATGCTCGACGGCGGCGCCCACTTCTACGGCACCTACGAGACCAAGGACGGCAAGTTCGTCTGCATCGGCTCGATCGAGCCACAGTTCTACGCCGAGCTGCTGGAGAAGACCGGCCTGCAGGGCGAGAGCCTGCCGGCGCAGATGGATCGCAAGGCGTGGGCCCAGCTCAAGAGCCGGCTGGCCGGCATCTTCCGCACCAAGACGCGCGACGAGTGGTGCGCCATCATGGAAGGCACCGACATCTGCTTCGCGCCGGTACTCACCATGAAGGAGGCCTCGCAGCATCCACACGCCAAGGCGCGCGGCGCCTATGTCGACGTCTCGGGCTTCCCGCAGCCCGCCCCCGCGCCGCGCTTCTCGCGCACCAAGGAGAGCATCAAGGGACCGGCCGCCAAGCGCGGCCAGCACACCGACGAGGTGCTGAGCCAGCGCGGCTTCTCGGCCAAGGAGATCGGCGAGCTGAAGGCGGCGGGAGTGGTGGGGCCTCAATGACCCCTGTCATCCCGAGCGCAGCGAGGGACCTTTCCTGTTGCCGTAAAGGTCCCTCACCTTTCAGCCTCGGGATGACATCGTGATCCGCGCCTTCGAACTGGCGGCTCGCCAGCTCGGCGACCCCAAGCTGCGCACCATCATCTGGTGGTCGCTGCTGCTCAGCCTGGTGCTGCAGGTCGGCATCGCCTGGCTGGGCTGGTGGCTCTTGCAGTCCTTCGCCACCTTCGAATGGAAGTGGATCAACGAGGTCGTCATCTGGGCGAGCGGCGCGGGCGTGATCGTGCTGGCGCTGATGCTGTTCCCGGCGAGCTTCGGCATCGTCATCTCGATCTTCCTGGAGCAGATCGCCGACATCGTCGAAGCGGAACACTATCCGCAGCTCGGCAAGGCGCGCGGCATCCCGATCTGGACCGGCATCTGGACGGGCGTGGTGTTCCTCCTGGCGGTGCTCGCGATCAACCTGGTGATGCTGCCCTTCTACGTGCTGGCGCTGTTCATCGCCGGCCTCGGCGCCGTACTGTTCTACGCCGTCAACGGCTGGCTGGCGGGCCGCGTCTACTACGAACAGGTTGCGCTGCGGCGGCTCAGTCCGGCGGAGGTCAAGGCCTGGCGGCGCACCAACGCCGGGGTGCTGTGGCTGACTGGAATCGTGATCGTGTTCCTGGGCACCATCCCGATCCTGAACCTGATCGTGCCGCTGCTGGGCGTGGCGGCCATGGTGCATGTGGCACAAACGCTCAAACCGCCGATCCCGCCGGGCCGACCCTTTAATCCACCGGCATCGCCGCGCTAGATTGGCGGCATGAGACGGGGGATAAGGGCTTTGGGAGCCCTGCTACTGGTCACGGGCTGCAACAGCGACAGCCCGCCGCAATACTCGTTGGCCGGCGGCGAAAAAGGCGTGTTCAGCTCGCGCAAAGCGGGCTCCCCGATCCCGCTCGACCGCATCAAAGGCCTCGACGAGAACCAGCTGGTCGCCCTGCTGGGCGCCGGCGTCCTCGACCGCAAGGACGATCCGGCCCGCGCGCTGCGCTACCAGTCCGATGCCTGCGTGCTGTTCGTCTATCTCTACCGCAAGAGCGGCACGGCCTGGCAGGCCGAGTTCGCCGATGCCTACGACCTGCACCTGCGGCCGCTGCCGGTCGACCAGTGCGCCGGGTCGGTGGCCGCCCAGAAGAAACGGGTCGCCTGAAGTGCGCCTGCCCGCAGCGCTGGCGCTGCTGGTGCTGGCCGCGTCGGCATCCGCGCAGACCAAGCCGCCGCTCCCCGCCAGCGATCTCGCCGGCGACTGGCACGGCCAATGGACCTCGCCTTCGGGTTATCTCTTCAGCACGACCCTGTCCTTGAAGGTCGCTCCCGACGGCATCGCCAACGGCCAATTCGTGTGGACGCTCAAGCGCTCGCCGCTTGCCCAGGAGCAGCGCAAGCTCGGCATGAACGCCATCGAGTTCGTATCGGGCAAGGTCGACACCGTGGCGGGCACCGTGACGCTGGCGGGTACGCGCAAAGACGATCCCAACGACGTCATCTTCACCGACCGCTACCGACTGGTGGTCGGCGAGAACGGCCGCTCCCTGGCCGGCGTGTCGGGCAATCTCGGTGATTGGGATGGCTTGGTCTTTCTGCAGCGCTGACGCTCAGCGACAGTCGAGGCAGGTAAGTGCGCCTCGGCCGAGCGCGATGCGCGCCGGCCCATGCTGGTGCTGCGCAACGGCCTGCGCGTGCCGGTCACCATGACCTACCGCGATCAGGTCAAGCCGGCAGGTTGGGTTGGCTGAGGTTCGCATCGCCATCCTGGGCGCCGGCAGCATGGGCACGGCGCATGCGGCCGCCTACGCAGCCATGCCCCAAGTTTCCGTGGTCGGCGTGTTCTCGCGCGATCCGGCACGCGCCGGTGCCGTCAGCGCCATCTGCAAGGCCCGGCCCTCTACCGACACCGCCGATCTGATCCAGCGCAGCGACGTCGACGCCATCGATATCTGCCTGCCGAGCGCCGTTCATCGTGACGTCGTGATTGCGGCCCTCGAGGCCGGCAAGCATGTGTTCTGCGAAAGCCCCTTGGCGCTCGATCTCGACCAGGCAAGGCGCATGCGCGATTGCGCCCGCCGCACCGGCCGACTGCTGCAGGTCGGCCTGCTCATGCGCTCGGTGGGCGCCTACGGGCACGTCGAGGCGGCGGCGCGGTCGGGTGAGCACGGGCGGCTGCTCAGCATCACCACCTGGCGGCTGGGCTCCTACCTCCATGCCGATGCACCCGATCGCAAGGACCACTACGGCGACCCGTCGACAGAGCTGATGACCTTCGACTTCGATTTCGTCCATTGGCTGATGGGCGAGCCCCAGTCCCTGTCGGCCAGCGCCGCGCGCATGCCGGACGGCCGGCCGGGCGAGATCACCGCGCTGTTGAGCTATCCCGGCGGCCGTCACGCGACCGTCATCGCCAGCGGCCTGATGCCGCCCGGCTCGCCCTTCACCGTAGGCTTCCGTGCGCTGTTCGAACGAGCGGCCTTCGCGCATCTCACCACCTTCAGCGAGCTCCCGCCGAAGAGCAGCTTCACTATTGCCGCCGGCACGACACCCGCGCGTGCCGTTCCGGTGATCAACCGCAACCCCTACGAGGTCGAGCTGCAGCGTTTCGTCGACTGCATCAAAGGCCGCGCCGATCCGGCACTGCTCGATGCCGATCGCGCCATCGAGGCACTTCTTCTGTCAAAGGCGACGCAGCGCGCAATCGAAAGCTTCTGAACGCGGTCCGCAAGAACTACTTCCCGCCGCGATCCTCGCGCCACAGGTCAAGCTTCTCCTGCACCGGTCGGTCGGAGAAGGAGAACAGCACCGCGTCGCCATCGGCGTGGTGCTCGACCTTGGCCCAGCTCGGCACGACGAAATGGTCGCGCTTCTTCCAGCGGAAGGTCTCCGTCCCGATGACGCTCTCGCCCGTGCCCTCGACCACCGAGAACACCGTGCCGTCGGTGCAGCGATAGGGCGCGGTCCTGAAGCCCTTGGGCAGGAGCTGCATGAACGTGCCCATGGTGGCGATCGGCGCGCCACCGCTTGCCGGGTTCACGTAGCGCAGCTTGTAGCCGTGGCAGGGGTCGGGCGGGCCGGCCTTGGCGAGCCCGGCCAGGGCCTCGCCCGTGCGCGCATAGGGAAAGTTGAAGATCGGCGAGGTCTGGCGCGCCGGCTTCCAGTCGATCGGCAGCAGGCCGCTCGCGAACTTGGCGTCCGACGTACCCTCGGGCGCGGTGACGGCCTGCTCGTCGCTCTCGCCGTTCTCGGCGAAGCCCGCGTTGAACATCGCGACCAGCGGGATGTCGAGGCCGTCCAGCCACACCATCGGTTCGCTGGAGTCGTTGCCGTGGTCGTGCCAGGTCCAGGTCGGTGTGATGACGAAGTCGCCCTCGCGCATGATGGTGCGCTCGCCGTCGACGGCGGTATAGGCGCCCTCGCCCTCGACGATGAAGCGCAGCGCCGACTGGGTATGGCGATGGCTCGGCGCCACCTCGCCCGGCAGGATGAGCTGCAGGCCGGCATAGAGTGACGGCGTGATGCAGGCGCTGCCCTGCATCGCCGGGTTCTCCAGGATCAGCACGCGCCGCACCGCCTCCTTGGCGGTGATCAGCGCGCCCGATTCCATCAGGAACGGCCGCACCTTGTCGTAGTCCCAATGCGCCGCCCGGTACCTGGGCGCGGGCTGCGGCGGCACGAGCTGGTGCAGCGATTCCCAGAGCGGCGCCATCGACAGGCCACCGATGCGCTCGTAGAAGTCGCGGCGCGCATTGTTGCGGGTCGCTGGTTGGGACACGGCCTACTCCGCGGCGGCGCGCATCGGCGCAAGACGGGCGGCGGCGCGGCTGCGGCAGGCGGCGGCGAAGGCGTAGAACAGCTTCATCGACACCGGATTTTCGAGCGCCCGATGCTCGGGGTGCCATTGCACCGCCAGCGCGAAGGCCGGCGCGTCGGGAACGCTGAAGGCCTCGACCTGGCCGTCCTCGGCGACGGCTTCGAGACGCGCCCGCGGCGCCAGGCGATCGACGCCCTGGGCATGCAGCGAGTTCACCTGCACCCGCCGCTCGCCCACAAGACGATGCAGCAGGCCGCCTTCGACGATCTCGATATCGTGCGCCGGCGCATAGTTGACGTCGGTATCCGGCGACTTGGGCGAGCGATGGTCGCGCCGGCCTTCGACCTCGTGCACCAGCTGGTGCAGCGTGCCGCCCAGCGCCACGTTCACCTCCTGCAGGCCGCGGCAGATCGCGAACAGCGGCACACCGCGGTCGAGGGAATGGCGGATCAGGGGCAGCGTGGTCGCGTCGCGCGCCGGATCGTGCGCGGTGCCGCGCCGGCTCCGCTCACCACCGTAGTGATGCGGCTCGACATTGGACGGGCTGCCGGTCAGCAGCACGCCGTCCAGTGAATCGAGCAGCCGGTCGAGCGCCTCGGTCATGGCTTCGGTGTCCTCGCCGAGCTCCGGGCCAATCGCCGGAATCAGGACCGGCAGGGCGCCGACCGCCTGTATCGCGGCCCGGACGTACTTGTCGCCAACCGTGTGATGCCAGCCGCCGCGGCCGTTTTCCTTGAAACAGGCCGTGACCCCCACGAGTGGGCGCATGGGGAGACGCAGAGAAGAGCGATCCATATCCTTGCCGGAGCGTGTAAAATACCGCCGCTTATTCTCTTATTTGGGCAAGGGCTTTGCAAATGGCAGGCTGCCGCGCTTGCCCGCGGCTTGTGCAGTGCAGCGCTGCGTGGTACCGCCCGCCCGCAACAGAGAAAGTAGGCCATGACCAACGCCCCTCCTCCGCCGCAGAATCCGCAGCCGCCGCAGGGTGGCGCTCCCCAGCAGGCGCCGAACGCGCCGCTGATCATGCACGGCCAGTACATCAAGGACCTGAGCTTCGAGAATCCGCGCGCACCGCAGAGCTTGATCGAGCAGACCCAGCCGCAGCTCTCGCTCAACGTCCAGGTCACCAACCGCCAGTTCGACGCCAAGACCTTCGAGGTCGCGCTGTCGATCGAGGCCAATGCCAAGACGCCCAAGGACGAGCCGCTGTTCATGCT
>JAEZHS010000344.1 GCA_023436825.1 Pseudomonadota bacterium
CTTCCAGCTCGCTTATCATCATGAGCGAGCTGGAAGCTCGCGGTCCGGAAGAATCTAAGAGACGGCGTCCGCCACTTCCTGGTGATACCAGCCCAGCGCCTTCTCGAACTTGCCGAAGGTCTGCTGGCGGTTGGCGCCGCTCCTGAAATTCTTCTGGATGGTCTCGCCGATGCCGAGATCCTCGACCAGCGCGTTGGCGAACAGGTCGACATTGGCCTTCCAGTACTTTTCGGGTTTCGCGGCCTTCTCCTCCGGCGGCACCAGCACCGAGAACCGCAACACCGCTTCGTCGGGCGAGACGGGGAAGCTCGAGAACACGCCGCAATGGTCCTGGGTGTAGGTCAGCACGGTGTTGGGGAAGAGCGAATAGAACACGATGGCATGGTCGCGGATGCGCCAGCTCTCCTGGGGCTGGCTCTCCAGCTCGGTGAGCGTGCGCTTGGCGGCCGCCCAGCGCATGTGATTGCCCAGGCGCTCGTAGGTCGCAATGTTGTCCAGGAACAGCGGATAGACCGTGCCGGGATGCAGGTAGCGGAAGTGGTAGAGCTCGAGGAAGGTGTCGATCACCAGCTTCCAGTTCATGCGCGGCCGGAGCGGCTCGGAGGAATGAAGCTCCCAGCCCTGCATGTCCCAGCCTGACAGGTCGGCATTGAGCGCACCGAGATAGCCTTCGATGTCGAGGCCGGTGTCCTCATTGTCTTCCAGCGCGGTGGGCACGACCCAGACCAGGCCGTACTTCTCCGCCAACTTCAGCCGGCGCAGACCGTACTTGCTCCTGTCGATGTCGCCGAACGTGGCGCCATCGGTGATGCCGACCAGCCGGCCGGTGAGGTCGTAGCTCCAGCCGTGATAGGCGCAGACGAAGGCGCGCTTGTTGGCGCCGCAGGGCTTCTGCTCGACGGTGGCGCCGCGATGACGACAGACGTTGAGGAAGGCGCGCAGGACACCGTCCGTACCGCGTGCAACGAGGATCGGCTGGCCCGTCTCGTTGTGCACCACGAAGTCGCCGGCGTTGCGCAGCTGGCTCGAGAAGCCCACGACGATGGGATACTTGCGGAACAGCAGGTCGACCTCGCGCCGGTACCGCACCGGGTCGTAGTAGCCTTCGACCGGCGTATGCATGACACCGGGGCCGTCATCCCGCGTGTTGGTACGCACCATACGCAACATACGCTCAAGATACGCGACCTGGTCGGCGTGCTGCATTGCCGTCTCCGTCCGTCAGAGCCTCAGATGGCGTTCATGCCTCCGTCGATCACCAGCTCGGTGCCGGTGACGAAACGCGATTCGTCTGAAATCAGGTAGAGGATGCCATAGGCGATGTCCTCGGGCGCGCCGAAATCGCCGATCGGGATGCGCCGCCGGGCACGCTCGCGCGCCTTGTCGCTCGGCATCACCGAGTTGCCCATCGGCGTCAGGATGATGCCGGGATGCACCGAATTGCAGCGCACCTTGTAGCCCTTGCGCGCACAATCGATCGCCACCGTCTTGGTGAACTGCCGCACCGCGCCCTTGCTGGCGCCATAGGCCGAGAGATCCGGCGTGCCGAGGAAGGCCGCCAGCGACGAGGTGTTCACGATCGAGCCGCCGCCCGATTGACGGATCGCCGGCACGCCGTACTTGCAGCCGAGGAACACGCCTTGGACATTGACCGACAGCATGCGCTGCCACTGCTCCACGGTCTCGGTCTCGAAGGTTGCGGGGAACGGTCCCGAGATGCCGGCGTTGTTCACCAGACCGTGCAGCGCCCCTTCACGCTCCAGGATGCCGTCGATGATGCGCTTCCAGTCGGCTTCCTTCGAGGTGTCGTGCACCTCGAAGCGCGCTTTCCCACCGATCTGCTGAACGGTCTCGAGCCCGCCCGGACGGTTGATGTCGGTGACGATCACCGTGGCGCCTTCGTTGGCGAGCAGCGTGGCGGTGGCGCGGCCGATGCCCGATCCGGCGCCGCTCACCAGCACGACCTTGCCTGCAACCCTGCTCATGCGCCTCGTCCCTTAACTTTCTTGAGCCCGTTCTTGAGGCAAGGCTAGAAGCAGCGCAGGCTGGCGACAAGCAAGGAGGTCCCGAAATGGCCCGCACACTGGAATTCTACTACGACTACGGCAGCCCCTATTCCTACCTGGCCGACACCCAGGTCGAGGCCATCGCCAAGCGCGCCGGCGCCAGCCTTTCGCGCAAGCCCATGCTGCTGGGCGGTGTGTTCAAGGCGACCGGCAACGCCTCGCCGATGACAGTGGCGCTGAAGTCGAAATGGAGCGCCTTCGACATGCCGATGTGGGCCCGGCACTACGGCGTGTCGTTCAACCGCAACCCGTTCTTCCCGGTGAACACGCTCGCCCTGATGCGCGGGGCCGCTGCGGCCCAGATCGACGGCTTCTTCGAGCGCTATCATCCCGCCATCTACAAGGCGATGTGGGTCGACGGCGTCAACCTGAACGACATGGGCGAAGTGGCGAAGGTTCTGGCTGCGGCCGGGCTCGATGCGGCCAGGATCGGCAGTCGCATCCAGGACCAGGACGTCAAGGATCGGCTGAAGGCCACGACCGACGAAGCGGTGACGCGCGGCGTCTTCGGCGCGCCGACCAGCTTCGTGGGCGACATGATGTTCTTCGGCAACGACCGCCTGCCCTTCGTCGAATTGGCGCTCAAAGGAGAACTCAAGTGACCAAGGCCGGCCTGCTGCTGGCGACCGGCGCCCTGCTGATGGCCACGCCGTCCTTCGGCCAGACTGTCGGCTCCTGCGCGCGCGGCGGCGGCGCCAACCAGCCGCAGCCGGCGTGGGTGCTGTTCGACCTGGGCAGCGCGCATGTGCGGGCGGCGGACAAGCCCGTGATCGCCGAGGCGGTGAAGACGGCGAAGGACCGGCAGGTGACCTCGATCTGCCTGGTCGGCCACACCGACAAGCTGGGCGACAAGGCGCTGAACGCCAAGCTCGCGCGCGAGCGCTCGCAGGCGGTGGCGGCCGAACTGGTCCGGGCCGGCTTTCCCGCCAACCACATCGTGATCGCGGCCGATCCCGAGGCCTTCGGCAACATGAGCCTCGGCAACTACAACGCGTCGGAGAAGGACCGGCGGGTGACGATCGTGTTTTCTCGGTAGTCATACGCGGACCGCGGGCGTCCC
>JAEZHS010000456.1 GCA_023436825.1 Pseudomonadota bacterium
AAGCGGGGGGGGCGTTGTGGCCGCTTCGCGGCAAAAAGCGCCTTGGGGGCCCGCAGGGCCGGAGGGGCCATGAGCAACTCGACTGATGCTCATGACCCCTCCGGGGGCACCTCCCCATCGAAGACGATGGGGAGGTATTTGAGCGCCGAGCAGCGGCGCGAGCTGGGACGAAAGTCCAATCTCATAGGCGCGTTGCTGGTACTGCACGCTTGGGTTTTGATCGGCTCCAGCATGGCGCTGTTCGCCTGGTGGCCCAATCCGTTCACCTTCCTGGCGGGCGTGATGGTGATCGGCGGTCGCCAGCTCGGCATCGCCATCCTGATGCACGACGCCGCACACGGGCTGCTGTTCGCCAACCGTCGGGTCAACGATTGGGTCGGCGCGTGGCTATGCGCCTATCCCTTGTTCACCAGCCTCGCGCTCTATCGCCCGTACCATCTGCAGCATCATCGCTTCACGCAGCAGCCCGAGGATCCCGATCTCGGCCTGTCGGCGCCGTTCCCGATCAGCCGGGCCAGCCTACGCCGCAAGATCGTGCGCGACCTCACCGGCCAGACCGCATTCCAGCGCCGCGGCGAGCAGCTCCGTCGTGCGCTGGGACCGGCCGATGCGCCGCTTGCCGCACAGCTCGGCAATCTGTGGCGCAAGGAGAAGGGAGCACTCGTCGCGAACCTGGCGTTGCTCGCGCTCCTGTCAGCCGCCGGCTACTGGTGGCTGTACCCCGTGATGTGGCTGTTGCCGCTCGCCACCTGGTATCAACTGGTGAGCCGCATCCGCAACATCGCCGAGCATGCGGTGGTGCCTGACAACGATGACTCGTTGCGCAACACGCGGACGACCTTGGCCAATCCGTTGGAGCGGCTGCTGCTGGCGCCGTACTGGGTCAACTATCACCTGGAGCATCACCTCTTCATGTTCGTGCCGTGCTGGCGCCTGCCGGCCGCGCACCACGCAATGATGGCAGGAGGCTGGCGGGACAGGATGGAGGTGCAGCCGAGCTATCGGACGGTCTTGCGACTGGCCACGTCGCGGCTCGCCGATTCGCATCGCGGCCCACGATCGGCCGGCCCGGCCCAGCACATCTGACTAAGAAAAAGGGCGGCCCGACTGGCCGCCCTTCTTCGTTCCATCGAACCCTACTGCTTGGGGCAGGGATGGACGTTCATCTCGGGGCCGAGATCGTACGGCGGCGGTACCTGGGCGAGCGAGGTGACCTGGCTCGACAGCGCCCAGTCGAAGGCGCGCTTGGCGCGGCCGCAGAATTCCTTGTCGACCGGCGCGCGCTGGGCGGTGCGGTTGGCGAACTCGGTCACCACGACGTCGAGGTTGAAGCGCTTGCGGCCGGCCATCTGCTGCATGGCGCGCGCGTTCGCGGCGAGCTCGGACTGGTACTTGCTCAGGAACTGGGTGTAGAGCCCTTCGTAGGCTCGGCTGCCGCCCGTGCTCTGGCACTGCAGGGTGGCGACGTTCAGCTCCATCTGCAACATGCGGGCGCGGTAGGTCGCGAGGTCGGCGTCGTTGTAGCAGATGGCGCGGATGCTGCCTGCGGGCGGCGGCGCGACGGTCGACGCGACCTGATAGTCTGCTGCCGGCGGCTTGTTGGCCGGTGCCGTCGTCTTGGCCTGTTGCCCGAGCGGGCAGCCACCCAGGGCCAGTCCCCCCACGACCAGGACTGCTGCCTGCAAGAGCTTCTTGATCATCCACTACACTCCCAACGCATTGGCCGGAAACCGCATGCGGGTACAACAGTTGGGAGCCTCTTTCAAATCAATTACCGCTCAGGCGTGCTGGCCGCCTGGGGAAATCAGTGCACGGCCCGGGCAAGAGCGCGGTCGAAGATCTCCAACCCCAGGTCGATTTCATGGGCATCGATGGTAAGGGGCGGCGCGATGCGGAATATGCCGAAGCCGCCGCGGACCACGCTGGTCATCATGCCGAGATCGAGGCATTCGCGTGCCACGCGCTGGGCGAGCTCGGGGTCGGGTGTCCGGGTGCGGCGGTCCTTCACCAGGTCGAGCCCCAGCAGCAGGCCGCGGCCGCGTACGTCGCCGATGCAGTCATAGCGCTGCTGCATGGCCAAAAAGCCGGTCTTGAGCCGGTCGCCGAGCTCCCTGGCCCGCTCGGTCAGCCGGTCGCGCAGGATGACCTCGATCACCTTCAGACCGACTGCCGCGGGTAGCGGATCGGAGGCGTGGGTGGTGTAGAACAGGAAGCCGCGCTCGGCGGCGACATCCTCGATCTCGGGTGTCGTCAGCATGGCGGCGAGCGGCAGGCCGGCCCCCAGGGTCTTGGAGAGCGTGAGATACTCCGGCGCGACGCCGTCGCGCTCGCAGGCGAACAGGTGGCCGGTACGCCCGAGCCCGGTCTGCGCCTCGTCGAAGATGAGCTGCATGCCGCGCTCGCGGCATTTCTCGGCCAGCGCCGCCATGTAGCCCTCAGGCGGCTCGAGCACGCCGCCCGAGCTCAGGATCGGCTCGACGATGCAGGCGGCGAGCGCACCGGTCGACTGGCGGTCGATCAGGTCGAAGCCGAACTCGAGCTCTGCTCGCCAATCGTAGGTGCCGGCCCGGTCGACGAAGCGCGAGCGATAGCCGTCAGGCGCAGGCAGCACCAGCGCGCCGGGCTGGGTCGGGCCGTAGCCTTTGCGGCTGGAGGAATATGTCGCCGACGCCGCACCGCCGGTGACGCCGTGCCAGGATCGGCTCATGGCGACGATCTCGTGACGGCCGGTCACGAGCTTGGCCATGCGCAGTGCGGCTTCGTTGGATTCGCCGCCGGTCGACACCAGCAGTACGCGATCGAGCTTGCCGGGCGCGATCTTGGCGATCAGCGCTGCCAGCTCGACGACCGGCCGCGACAGTACGGTCGAGTAGAGATGATCGAGCTCGCCGATGTACTTGCGCGCGACCGCGACGATCTCGGGATGACTGTGGCCCAGGATGGCGCTCATCTGGCCCGAAGTGAAATCGAGGATCCGGCGGCCGTCGGCGTCTGTGAAGTAGTTGCCGTCCGCGCTCTCGGCGATCACCGGCGCGAACGCCCCGCCGTAGCGCACGAGATGGGCGCGGGCCTTGGCCCAGAAGTCGGGATCGCTGTTGGCTGTCATGACGCACTCCTATCGACACACCGTCCGCTGTCATCCCTAGCGTAGCGAGGGACCTTTGAGGCCACAGGAGAGGTCCCTCGCTACGCTCGGGATGACAATGTTTACTTCGCCTCCAACGCCGCCTTCACCAGAGGCAGGCGGTCGTTGCCGAAGAACATCGAATTGCCGACGAACATCGTGGGGCTGCCGAAGCCGCCGCGCGCGATGAGCTCGTCGGTGTTGGCGCGCA
>JAEZHS010000485.1 GCA_023436825.1 Pseudomonadota bacterium
CTTCCAGCGCGCTCATGATCATTCGCGCATGTGAATGCGCTTGAGCGCGCTGGAAGCGCGCGGTCCGGAAGAATATGAGCGGGACCCTAGCGTCCGCTGCTTTCGTCGTTACCTTCCAGCTTCTGGCGCAGTGCCGTCATGACGCGGTGGACGGCCTGCACGTCCTTGACCGAAAGCCCGTCGGCGAGGCCGTTGACCCACGGCACCTGCAGGCGCATGGCGGCCTCGTAGGTCTCCTTGCCCTTGTCGCTCAGGACGACGTGTCAATTAGGCTATATGGTTTCATGATGCCAAGATGACATCATGAAACCATGTTCCGGAGCCTCTCATGTTGTGCCCCCTGGACACGGCTTTCCCGATCGACCGCCAGCTCGCCCTCGATGCGTCTCCCGTCGTGCTGGTCAACCTCTCCACTCTCGACAAGGCCGACGAGCCGGCCTTCCTGCAGGCTTGGCAGGGCGATGCGGCGATCATGAAGCGCCAGCCGGGCTTCATCTCGGCGGAGCTTCACCGCGCGATCGGCGAGAGCCCGACCTACCTGAACTACGCCGTTTGGGAATCGACCGCCGACTTCCGTGCCGCCTTCGCCAATCCCGAGTTCCGCTCGAAGCTTTCAGCCTATCCGGCCTCGGCCGTCGCCTCGCCGCATCTGTTCCAGAAGGTGGCGGTATCCGGCATTTGCGTGGCTTAGATCGCCTAGTCGTCATTCCGAGCGAAGCTGCGCGAAGGGATGCGTAGTTGAGACACCTCGTCCTGCCAAACTGCGACTAGCAACGGGATCAGGCATAGTGCTTCGCTAGCGGCGCCTTCCTGGACCACGTATCCCTCCAGGTATGCGTGCAGGAGAGTCGAGGGCTCGTTCATCATCGCCTATCTTGTCTGCGGTACCACCCACGTACCACGACGACGAAGGCCCGACTCCCCACACCCCATATCCACTCCCGGCGGGCCGTCCTTTCGTTCGCGCGAGGCGGACGCAACGCTCCACCAAACCGTGGCTCGCGATCACGCGGCGCGCCATCCGGAAGACGAAAATATGACACGCGAGTCTGCGGCCAGAGTTGCGTAGGCGCAGCCCGATTGCTGTTGGCGATCTCCCCATGTCGCGACTAAGTGGCATCCGTTGCTTCGTGTCGCGCTGAGGTGTTGCCATGTGGATCAGTCCGATCAAGACGCCCTGCATCGTCCAGGTCGATTTCGGGCCGTGGGGACAGAACCTGCCGGGCGATGGCGAGGCGTATTGCGGGCCGACCTCGATCGTGATGGGTCTCTACTGGATGTCGGCCAACGGCTTCACCCAGGTCGCGCCGAGCACCTACCACGGGCAGAACGACCCGGCCGCGGTCAACCTCGAGCTGGTCGTCGCCGGGCTGCTCGGCACCTCGTCCGAAACCGGTACGGGCAGCATGGACGGTGTCACCACCTACCTCGCGGCCTGCGGCATTACCGTCACGCCGGCCAACAATCCGTCGAGTGCCAACCCGGATCTCGGCTGGATCATGGAGCAGGTGGCGCCGAACGTCGCGAGCGACCCCACGTCGATCGTGCTCGCCGAATTCTCCGTCGGCTGGTACTCGCCCGACCAGAGCGATCCGTCGCAGTGGGACAACGACGGCGGCCACGTGCTCGTGCCGATCGGCATCGTTCCCGGCGGCCTGCTGCTGAAGAACTCATACCCGGCATCGCTCTACGACGTGCCCAACCTGCCGGAGAACGGGCAGCAGGTGGTGCAGATCGTCCCGGTGCCTTCGGGCCTGACCTTGCAGTATCTCGATCTGCCGTCGCAACAGTACAGCCAGATCGCGAGCGGCAACAAGGGCAGCAACGGCAGCTACGCCGTCCTGTGGGGCGGCACCGCCTGGATCATCCCGTCGTCGGCCCGTCCCGCGACGCAGGGCTATCAGCCCTCGACCTGGGAGATCGACCAGCCCCAGCTCATCGACACCAACGGCGGCAACCTGTCGGTCCTGGCGCCGCTCACAGGAGCGGCCGGTTTCTCGAAGGCCGGCGAAGGCGTCCTGCTGCTCACCAACACCAATCAGTTGAGCGGCGCCAACGTGGTGAGCGGCGGCATTTTAGCCAGCAGTCAGACATCGGGTGCACCGTTCGGCACCGGTGGCGTGACCTTGCAGGGCGGCGACCTGCAGCTCGGCGTCGATGCCGAGGGCGCGGTGACGGCCGCGATTGCCTCGGGGAAGGGCGCCTCGGCGGACGGCGCCGCGCTGGCGATCGACGCGGGCGCTGGCGGCCTCATCCTCACCGGCACCGGCAGCTACGACGTCACGATCGGCGGCAACACCGACGGCAGCACAGCCAACATGACGCGCGCGGCGGCCGGGACCCTGGTGCTGGCACCCGGAGGAGGGAAGGCGGCTCTCGGCTCGACGCAGCAGGTGCTGGTCGCCGGTTCGGAGGGCAACCTGCCACCTGTCAGCAACGGCATCGTGCAGCCCTGGCTGCTCGGCCAGGACAGTGACGCGCCAAGCTCCGGCGCCTTCCTCGATTACGACGACGAGGCGGGATTCGAGCCCGCCGCCGTCACCCTGTCGAGCGAGGTCGGCATCGGCAAGCTGTCGGGCGACGACACGGTCTATGACGTGGTCGACACGCAGACCATCGAGGACCAAGGGGCCGCCACGGTCGCCGCTCTCGAGATCGGCGGCGGCGAGGTCGCGGGAGCCGATGCGACGTTGACCGTCGGCAGCCAGGCCAGCAGCGACGTCGCCGGCGTGATCATGAACGGCGGCACGATCGGTGTCGGCACTCTGGCGTTCGGCGCGTCGGAAGCCGTGATCTACACCAGCAACGACGGCGGCACGATCGACAGCGCCCTGAGCGGCTCGGGCGGGCTCACCACTTTCGGTCCGGGTTCGCTTACGCTCGGCGGCGACAGCTCGACCAGCCTGTCGGGCAACGTCACCGTCAATTCCGGCACCCTGGTCCTCTCCGGCAGCACGGGCTCGCCCACCGGCGCGGGCGACATCACGGTCAATGCCGGGGCGACCCTGCAGGTCACGAGGGCGGGCGGGCTGGCCGGCACGACCGTCACAGCCGGGTCAGGAGGCATCCTCAACATGGACGGCGGCACGCTGGCGTCCGACGTCTCGATCACCGCGATCGGCGCGGTCAATCCGAGCGATCCGGGCGGCATCCTGCAAGGCAACGGCACGATCGGCGGCACGGTGACCGTCGGCGGCGTCGTCCAGGCGGGGCCAGATTCCGGCGTGCTGACGTTCGGCGGCGACGCCACCTTCCAGGCGGATTCGGCGATCTATTGGCAACTGCGGGGCTATCACGAGGACGACAAGAACGTGCCGCTGGGTACCTGGTGGAACGTGCTGACCTTCAATTCGTCCAGCAGCGTGATCGGCGCGCAGGGCGCCGCCGTCTCGCTGTTCGTCGACTTCAGCAAGCTCGACGGCGACCCGGATGGCGGCAACCCGTTCTGGCTGAAGCAGCGCACCTGGACGTTGATGACCTTGACCAACGGCGCCGCCAGCGCCTGGTTCACCTACGCGAACTTCTGGTTCCTGTCGGGAGATTTCACCATCCTTCCGTGGAACGATACCGTGGTCCAGTTGCAGTGGAATCCGCTGGCGACGAAGCGGACGCCCGAAGAACGGCGGCGCGCGGAAGCGCTGGGGCGCCGCAGGCCGGTTGGGCGCTGAATGAACTCTCCGGGGCGGCTCTACCCGTAGCGCTCGGCGTTTCGCCTCTGTCGCGCAAACGCGCCGGGCGAGCAGCCCAGCCGGCGGCGGAAGGCCGTGCTGAAGGCGCTGGCCGATTCGTAACCGATGTCTTCGGCGATCCGATCGAGTGAGCGTGTGCCGCCGCTCAGCGCATCCTGGGCCAGCGTCATGCGCCAGCGCGACAGATACTCCATCGGCGCGCAGCCGACGGCTTCGGAAAAGCGCGCCGAGAAGCTCGACCGCGACATGCCGCCGAGCTTCGCCAGCGTCGACACCGTCCATCCGGCGCGCACATCCGCATGCATCGCCCGCAGCACGCGGGCGAGGGCTGGATCGCGCATGCCGGCCAGCAAGCCGGCGGGTACTGCCGCTTGCGTGATGCTGGGACGGCGCAAGCATTCCACCAGCATCACGTCGAGCAGACGCTGCAGCACCATCTCCTTGCCCGGCCGATCGGCGGCGCATTCGTCCATGATCAGCTCGACGATCCCGCTCAGTCGCGCCGTGTCGCCGTCGCCGCCGCGGATATGGATCATCCCGGGCAGCAGCATGAGGATCAGCGAAGCGTTCGCCGGATCGAGGCGGAAGGCGCCGCCCAGCATCTCGAAATCCGGCTCGCCGTCCGGCTCGCCATGACGAACTGCGCGGGCCGAAGGGCTGCCGGGCACGCAGTCGGCGTCCGGACGGCTCAGCAGCGCGAACGCCGGCGACGACGGGAAGAGGACGAAGTCACCATGATCCAGGCGAGCGGGTGCGGTCCCGTCGATGGCGAGCCACGCTCGACCTTTCAGGACGATGCCGAAGCCCGGCTCACCATAGGGCGCGTAGCGAACGCCCCAGTCACCCCTGCCGGTGATCGGCTTCGAAAGGACCGCGTGAGGGCGGAGCAGGGCGATGATGTCGCTGATGGGATCCATTTGGACGAATGGTAATGAAATTCGGATAATTCATTATTTATCGTCCGAGACGTCATGTCTATCCATCCCCGCCAACAGAGCGAGATGGAGAGAGCAGATGCCGAAAACAGTCCTCATCACCGGCACGTCGTCGGGCTACGGCAAGGCGACGGCCGACCTGTTCCTGCAACGCGGGTGGAACGTGCTCGCCACGATGCGGCGGCCGGATCCGTCGGTGTTCGGCGCCGGATCGGATCGCCTGAAGGTGCTGCCGCTCGACGTGACCAACGAGCGGAGCATCACGGAGGCGATCGCCGCCGGCATCGCCGCCCATGGCGCCATTGATGCCTGGGTGAACAACGCCGGCATCGGGCTGGGCTCGATCGTCGAGGGGACGCCCGACAGCACGATCCGCGAGATCTTCGAGACCAATACCTTCGGCGTGTTCGCCGCCTGCCGCGCCATCATTCCCGAGATGCGTCGGCAGGGTCACGGGACGATCGTGAACGTCACCTCCAGCGTCGCCATCGGCGTCATGCCGCTGGTCGCCGTCTATGCCGCGAGCAAATGCGCCGTCGAGGGCTTCACCGAATCGATGGCCTACGAGCTGGAAGGCTTCAACATCAAGGCACGCCTGGTCGAACCGGGCTACGCGCCGACGACGAATTTCAGCGCCAACGGCGGCGCGCGCATGCAAGGCCTGATCCCCGCGGAATACGCCGGCTTCGCCCAGGCCTGCTTCGCGAAGCTCGCGCAATATCCGACCGCCTATTGCATGGAGGCGGAGGTCGCCGAAGCGGTGTTCGCGGCGGCGAGCGACCGGAGCGACAGGCTCCGCTATCCCGCCGGTCCGGATTCCAAGCTTCTGGCCGAGCTGCGCTGGAGCACGTCGGAGGACCGCTACCGGCGGCGCATGCGCGAGATGTTCAGTCCACACTGAGATGCCGCCACTGTTGCGTATCGGCGGTCCTGGTTCCAAGGTCCCGTCATCCCGACCGGAGCCTCGCGCAGCGAGGTGCAGTGGAGGGACCTGTTCTTGTAGATGCATCGACAAGAACAGGTC
>JAEZHS010000488.1 GCA_023436825.1 Pseudomonadota bacterium
GGGCGACATGGCGCGCATCGCCGCCCTCGAGCCCGACCGCGCGATCGCGGTCGAACGCCAGCTCGTGGCGCTGTTCCGCGACATCGGCTGGATCGATGGCGGGCTGGACGAGCTGGGAGAGGGCGCCCGTCCGCTGCTCGACTGGCTACGGCCCATCGCCGAGGCGCTGCATGCTGCGGCGTACCCCGTCGAGTCCGACGGCGACAGCGAACCGCAGGAGCCCGCCATCACCGACCCGATCGCCGCATTCCGGGCTTTCGAGGCTTGGTACGAAGCCGACCGCGGCCAGCCCTTCCTGCAGGTGTTCGAGCGCTACATGCCGCCGACGCCGCTGGTCGAGTTCTAGGATGACGACCGACTTCGAGCAGTGGCTCTCGGCCCAGTTCGGCGAAACCGGTCCGTTCACCCTATTCATCGTGCTGGTGCGCATCGCCGGCGGCGACGTCGTTCCGCTGAAGTCGAGCTATGCCCATCTGATCGGCGACGACATGGTCTGGCGCGAGATGCGTGGGCTGCTCGATCGCGCCGGTACGGCGTGGGACGGCGTGGCGTTCTTCGTCGGCCTCGGCCACGCCGGCGGGCCGCTGCCCGATGCCGCGGCGACGCGCAAGCTCCGGGAGGTCGAGGCTGACGTGAAGGCCGATCCGCTCATCCTCAACCGTGGCCGCTTCTTCGACCGCGAGGGCCGGCATCTGCGCGTCGACGAGGTCGCGCGATGAGCGATGGTTCGGTTCATCGGGCGGCGCAGCGCCTGACCGCGGCAGGCATCGAGGCGCGGGACGAGATCGTTGCCGAGGAGGTGGCTGTCGCCCTCGTCTACAACGGCATCAGCCACGCCGTGATGATGGCCACGCCCTGCGATCTCGAGGATTTCGCCCGCGGCTTCTCGTTGACCGAGCACATCGTCGAGAAACCCTCGGAGATCTACGACATCGAGGTCGAGCCGGTCGCGCACGGCATCGAGGTGCGCCTCGACATCGCTGCCCAGCGCATGGCGCGGCTGCGCGAGCAACGCCGCACCCTGGCCGGCCGTACCGGCTGCGGCCTGTGCGGGGTCGACAGCATCGAGGCGGCGATGCGGCCCGTGACCGCCGTGGCCGCCACGGCCGCTGTGCCGCGCGGCGCCATCGAGCGGGCGATGGCGGCGCTGCCGCTCGAGCAGCGCATCAATCGCGTGAATGGCGCGACCCATGCCGCCGGCTGGGCGCGGCCCGACGGTACCCTGATCGCGGTGCGCGAGGATGTCGGCCGGCACAATGCGCTCGACAAGCTGGGCGGCGCGCTGGCGAAATCCGGCGCACTGCAGCCCGGCGGCTTCGTCGTCGTGACGAGCCGCTGTTCCTACGAGATGGTGCACAAGGCGGCGGCCCTCGGCGCGGCGGTGATCGCCGCAGTCTCGGCGCCGACGTCGCTCGCCATCGGGACAGCCGAGCAGGCGGGCATCGCCCTGGCCGCTTTCGTGCGTGACGGACGGCTCACCGTCTACGCCAATGCCGAGCGGATCGCCCCGTGAGCGAGCAGCGCATCTTCGGCGTCACCGGCTGGAAGAACGCCGGCAAGACGACCTTGATGGAGCGGCTGGTCGCCGAGTTCGTGCGCCGCGGGCTCACCGTCAACACGATCAAGCACGGCCATCACGACATCGATGTCGATCAGCCGGGCCGGGATTCCTGGCGGCATCGGGCCGCGGGCGCTACCGAAGTCGCGGTCGTCGGCGGGCAGCGCTACGCCATCATGCGCGAGCAGGGGGAGCCGACGCTCGCCGAAGTGCTGGCGCGCCTGGCCCCGGCCGACCTCATCCTGATCGAAGGTTATAAGCGCGAACCCCATCGCAAGATCGAGGTGCGAGCCGAGACCGGCAAGCCGATGGCGTCCGATGACCCCAACATCGTGGCCATTGCGGCCGATGAGCGGCCGATCGACGCCACGCTGCCCTGGTTCCGGCGCAACGACATCGCCGGGATCGCCGACTTCGTTATCGCCACCTTGTGGCGGTGAGCCGCCTGGCGGCGGTCACTTCTGGCCGGCGAAGATGCCCGAGGCCTGGTAGTTCGAGCCGTTCGTTCCGATCGAGAACGCTCCGCCCTGGTTCGCCGCACCCGGACCATAGAACGACCCACTCATGGAGCCGATGCGGCCTCCGCCGGCGAAGGCGCCTGCGAAGTTCGTTCCGCTGGAATTGGTCCCGGCCACCACGCCGCCATAGCCGCGATTGTCGAAATTCATGGACGTAACGCCCAGTCGCGCTCCGTAGTTATAGTTCATCTGGTAGTTACCAGAGGCAACGTAGGAGTTGCCTCGGTTGTTCACGTTGCCGACCATGAAGCCGTTATAGGTCGCGGTGCCGGTCTGCGGCATCTGGACGGCGGTCGTGGGCTGGCCCGCGACGTACGTCCCCATATTGACGCGCATCTGATCGCCGGCATTCGGCCCGCTCCTGTTGGTGGTGTCCGTGCTCCACCAACCCCAGGTCAGATACTCGCAGGTGCAGAGGGTGGGATTGCCGGGCAGCGTCACCGGTGCCGCCTGCGCGCTCGCCAGCACGGTGTGGTCCTTCACCCTGTAGGTATGCCCGTTCGTTTCGAGGCTCGATCGCCTGTGACGGTCGGCGTCCTGAGTCGTCATTGCGTAGGTGTTGTTGTCGATGAACGCGCTGGTCGGACCCTGCCGGCCGCTGCCGCCGCCCAGCTGCAACGTGAGCTCGGAGAACGACACGAGGGAGCCGTCGTAGCCGCGCAGCACGATCTTGCCCGCCGCCTGGTTAGTCGAGGGATCGGTGCTGATCGTGACATCGCCGAGCCGCGCGAACAGTGCAATCGGCACCTTGGTCGCGTACGAATTGCCGCTCCTGGTGTCCAACAAGCCGCCGACATAGCCGCTCAGTGTCTGCGCGGTGCGGGTCTGGCCAATAGTCGGCGAGACGTTCGAGGATGCCGGCGCCGCGACGGTGACGGGATAGTACGAACTGCTCGGCGTGATGCCGTATGGCTGTTCGAGCGCTGCCCCGTTGACCCGATTGACTCCCGGACCGGTTCTGGCGATCCGATCCGGCGTGTACCCCATGTACTGCCCCGTATCTCCGTAGATCGCGGTGCCTTGGCCGGTATCCGCCGTTGCCATGTTGGAGGCGACGCGGGTGATCTTTTGTTCGCCGCCCATCCGCGCCGACCCGGCGTAGGTGCCTGTGCTGTAAAGCGTATTGTTGGACGAATCGACGCCATAGTCGCCGATGAACACTCCCATGTACGACTTCTGTGCCGTGCCCGTGCCGGCGATCGAGAGAGTCACCTGCAGGCTCTTGCTCTTGGACGGATCCGCTCCGTAGATGGTGTAGAGTGGCGAGGTTTTCGCACTCGCCTTCAGTTGCGGGTCGCCGCCGATGGAGGCTGGGGCAAACGGCAGGTCCCCAGGCTTCGTCAGGTTCACGAGGTCATGCGCTCCCACGGCGTTCTTGGGGAAGTTGGCGACCGCCGTCGGTGTCCCACCGAACAGCACGAAGGTCTTGTTGTTGGAATCGACGAACGAGTAGGCAAAGGCTTGGCCGTTCGGGCTGACGAAGCCTGTGGCAGTCGCCGGACCGAACGGTGTGATGCCGCTGAAACTGAATATCTGCCCCGGCAGCCACGGAACCTGCAGCGTGTGACCACCCTGCACCGTAATCGTGGCGATCTGCTCCAGGACCGTGCCGGTGGGCGCCAAGGGCTTGTTGTTCTCGTCATTCCGCTCGGCGCGAAGCGTCTTGGGATTGAAGGTGTTCGGCTTGTAGGGCAGCTCGGCCAGGAAACGGCCCTGGGTGACGATGACCTGCGGGGCAGGGCCGGGACCGGGGTTTGGATTGGGATTCGGACCGGGATTGGGGTTGGGGCCCGGATTCGGACCGGGATTCGGATTCGGACCGGGATTCGGCGCGGGCGCCAACGCCGGCTGTATCGGCTTGTTGGTCGGCGTACCCTGGCCCGTCTGCGTTTGCTGGTCGGCGTTGGTCAGAGCGTTCGTTGCGATGTTGTTGTTGGCATTGAGCGGCAAGACTTGGTTGAAGTTCGGCGGATTGAAGGGCTGACCGGAATTGACGCTCGAGAATCCGGACCTCTGGGCCGTCTGATCCGCATTGCCTGCCGACCCGCCCGAAGACGACGAAGACGATTTTCCTTCGAGTTGGCCAAGCGCGGCATTGAGGCTGCCTTGCTTGATCATGATCGGCGCACCAGGTCCACCTCCGAAATTGGTCACGATCTGGGAACCCGCGCGAGTGGCCGTCTGGGTTTGGCCCATCGCGGTCACGCTCATGCTGTTGCCAAACACGAAGTCAGCCGCCGTCCGGACCTGCGTCACGGAAAAGATCGTGATGCCGCCGCGGATGCCGATCGTGGCGGAGGGCGTCGTGATGGTGATCGGGCTGGTCTTGCTGATCTTGCCGCCGACCAGGCGAAACACGCCCTTGCTGGCGCTGACGGCGAGGGCACCCGTCTTGGTGCTGGGATCGAAGACGAACTTGTCGATGATGAGGCGGGCGTCCGGGCCGACCGTCAGCGAGCTGCCGTCGAGAAAGACCAGATGAGCACGGTCGTTGGCGCCCGTGGTGACCAACTCATTGGCCTGGATGTCGATGCCGATGCGCAGGATTCGCTCGTTCTCGTTGGGCGGCTTGCCAAGGGGATCACCATCGGCCGCCGACGTGACGCCGACCTTGGCCATAGCCTCACCGATGGTGAACGGTGAGTTGAAGACTGCGAGGGCCGTCGAGCCAAGCAATACCGCACGCACGAGCGATGCCCGTACCAGCACTGATCTCGCCATGGATCCATCTCCGTGGCCGTCCAGCGGCCAACCCCGACACCAATCCACCCTGCCCAAACGCTACATTTCACGAACGCGTTGGGGGCAGAACCGTGACCGTGGCAGTCCCACCCGACCCCGGCCATCCTGATCGTACTCCCGTTGGAAAGTACGACCAATGATGCGTCGGCGATAATGTCGATTTGCTGGCGGTCGGCCGCGGGCGGTCGATTGGCGCCAATAGTTGCAGTTTTGCCACTGCCACCTCGTCCGAGGCGGCAGTGTCTGACTTGAAGTGCTTGTGCGGTACTACTTTGTTCCCGTGAACAGACCAACGCCCTGGTAGTTGTTCGGGCCGGAGAAGCCGACAACGCCGAACTGCTGGCTGGCGGGATTGTTCGGCGCCGAGAGGAAGGTCCCGATCACGTCGGCGGTACGCCCGCTTGGACCACTCGTCGACTGAAGGCTGCCCTGGAACACGGTCGTGTTGTTGATGAGCGAGGTGTTCGGCACGCTTCCGCCACCATACGTCGTGTTGTCGATCTTGATGGTGGCGATGCCGTTGCGATTGCCGAAGCTCCAGGCGTTTTGATAGGTCCCGTCGATACGATTGCCATTGATGAGCGCAACCACAGGCCCGTTGTACGTGGCGGTGGCGCGCTGCAGATTGAGGTTGCTGAGCTCGTTGACCGTCGTCGCCACGCTGTTGGGCAGGAAAGCGAGCTTGGCGAAGTCGGACGCGCCAAAGGGGAATGCGCCGCTCAGGAACTGGTCGAATGCCGAGGGCTGGGGTTGGGGCTGAGGGCCTGGCTGCTGCTGCTGCCGTTGAGGCTGCCTTTCCGACTCGGTTGCGGTGGTGGTCTGAACGGCCTGGTTGGCGTTGCTCAACGCCGTCGAGATCGTGTCGTTGGGATTGCGATTGCGCGGACCTGGGCCTGAGCCGAAGTTGTCGGGTACTCCCGGAGCCACGATGCGCACCGATTGGGTGGAGTTGACGGCGGACAGGCCGGAGGACAGCGCGACCTGGTCCGGGCTGCGTGCGCCGCCACCACTGCTGCTGCTGCCGCCGCTACCACCACCACCGCCCTGGGAGCCGCCTCGACCTTCGAGGGAGGCGAGCTGCGCATTAAGGGCGCCCTGGGCCAGGATCGTCGGCAGACCCGGAGGGCCGCCGAGGGTGGTGATGATGATCGAGCTCGGCCTCGTTGCGACCTGGGTCTGGCCGGCGGCCCGCACGGTCATGTCTTTGCCGAACACGAAGATCGAATCGGTCTGATTGGCCTTGACGTCGAGGATGGTGATGCCGCCGCGGATGCCGACCGTGTTGGCCGGCGTGGTGATGGTGATCGGCCCGTTCTTGCTGATCTTGCCGCCGACCAGGCGCAGCACGCCCTTGCTGGCGTTGATCGCAAGCTCACCGGTCTTGGTGTTGGGGTCGAACACGAACTTGTCGATGGTGAGCTGGGCGTTGGGGCCGACGGTCAGGGACGAGCCGTCGAGGAAGAGGAGATGGGCGCGATCGTTGGCGCTGGTGGTGATCAGCTCGTTAGCCTGCACGTCGACGCCGATGCGCAGCACGCGCTCGGCCTCCTGCGGCGGCTTGCCGAGCGGATCGCCGTCGGTGGCCGATGTGACACCGACCTTGGCGGCTGCATCGCGAATTGCAAAAGGTGTAGCCAGCAGGCCAAGCGCCGTCGCTCCGAGAAGTGCTCCGCGCACGACCCGACCACGTACCGACTTTGTCATGAACCCTCTCCGCGACCGTCGACGGTCAAAACTAGAAACGCCAGCTCACGCCCATGAGGAAGCTGTTGTTGGTGAAGTCGTAGTTCGGAATGTTCGAGCTACGGACGAAGCGACCTCCGGAAACGATCAAGTTCGTACGCTCATCGAAGGGCACGGACAACGTAATGTTCAGGATCACGTCGTTTTGTTGGCGACTCATGCTGGGATCGACAACCGGGTCCGGCTGGTCGTAGTTCCACCACTGCAGGTTCGCCGAGAGCGCGATGCTCCACGGCAACTGGCTCTTGAACAGAGGGTCGGCAAAGCGGAACTGCATGCCACCGCCGGCGCCCAGCAGCACGTAGCTGTACTGCGGCGAGTTGTCGGTCATGTAGCGCTGGACGTTGCCGTTGGCGAAGATCGCCACCATTTCGTTCAGGGCGTACTGGAAGGTCGTGTTGGCCGAGTACTCGTTGCCGGTATAAAGGCTGTTGAACGGCAGGTATCCGCTGTCCTGGTACATCAGGCGGCGATAGGTGGCATTGGACGTGTTGCGCAGCTTGTCGCTCAGCAGGGCGCCGAACTCGACGCCCGATCCGTAGCTGCCGTAGTACGGCACGTCGTTCACCCAGATGTAGCCGAGCGACATCAGTGGCTTGATGGTCACGTCCTCGAAAATGCCCTGGAAAGCCTGAAAGCGCGGCCCCGACGTCAGGTCCAGGATCGACACGTTGGCCTGGGAAATCTGGAACTGGCGGTTGGCGTAGCCGGTGAGCTGCGTTTCCAGGGCGCCCTTGTCCTGGCCGCCGAGATCGTAGATGTGCCGCACGTAGCCGGAGCCCACGACGCCCCAGTCGGCGGTGCCGAGCGCCGATTGGTTGAGGTTGGCGGTCTGCCCGAACAGGCGGACGCTCGAGGTCGGCGGACCGAGATTGGCGTTCGACTGGTAGCGCACGCCGGCGAAGACCTCGCCCACGAATCGCGAGGGGCTGTTGCGCTTTTGGACCTCGGCCAGGTACTGCTCGGCGCGGGTGCGCACTTCGGGAGGAAGATTCGGCGAGGCCAGGACAGTTTCCAGATAGGTGCGCGACACCTCGAAAGAGCCCAGACGGAAATACAGCACGGCCAGTTCCAGACGCACGCGCGGTAGGTCGGGGTTGACGAGCAGCATACGCTCCAGCGCCGAGATCGCGCCCTCGTAGTCGCCGGTCCTGGTCGCGATCGTGGCGAACTTGAACAGGACATCGAGATCGGCGGGCTTGCGCAGCATCTCCTGGAACGCGGCGTCATACTCGCGTTCCTGCTCGGCCGACGCGTTGACCGGCCCCTGGGCCATGGCGGTTCCAAAAAGACTTCCCAGAATTGCGAGCGCGCAGACGAGCTGCTTCAGACGACGCACGGTGCCCACTCTCCCCCAAGCCAGCCTGCCACAGCCGCTCAATTACCCCGCACATCATACATCAAACATGCGAGCCTTGGGGTCGAATACCGCAAGATCAGTGATGACAGTGTGACTTTAGTCACACCAGCCAACTTCGCACGACCTGAAACCAGGACATCGGCCAGGCAGCCCGCGCCGCCTGCATCCGCAGCAGCATCCGCCGATATTGCCGCTCACCCAGTGAAGTTACGAATCGTTCGCGATCGCGCTCCATTGCCGCGAGCATGCGGTCCAGCATCACCGTGTAGGTGTTTCCCCAGTTGCGGCTGGACAAGTGCAGCCTGCCCCCCAGCACCGGGTTGTCGGCCGCGCCGTTGCGGCCGTGCAGGCGGTAGGCGTAGAGCGCCTCGTCGATCAACAGCGAGCCCGCCACCATCTGGGCCATGACCACGACATAGAAGTCCATGTGCAGGCGGAAGGCCTCATCGTCGTCGGGGAAGACGAGGTCGATCAGCGAGCGGCGGTACATGATCGACGAGGTGCTGACCCACACCCAGTGGACGACGCGCTTGGTGTAGAGCCGATAGGGCGTCTGCTTCTGCCAGTGTGCGGTGTTGTTCGCGACATCGACCTTGGGCACGCGCGCCGGATCGATGGGTGCGAAGGCGCGGTCGCGATCGGCGCTGGCGCGCTCCTTGCCGAACCAGTAGACGCAGCCAGCGATCAGCTTGCCCTGGCCGTCGATCAGCCGCGCGTTGCAGGCTGTGAAGCCTACCGCATAGGACTCGTTCAGATGGGCGGCGAGGTTGCGTTCGAGAAAGTCGGGATTCCACAGATCGTCGGAATCGAGGAAGCAGACGAAGGTGGCTCGTGTCGCCGCCAGCCCCGCCCGCGTTGCGCCGGTCTGGCCGACGTTCCTGGCCAGGCGGATCTGCTTGAAGCGCGCGTCGGACAGCTCCTCGAGGGTCCGGCGTACGACTTCGGCCGAATCGTCAGTCGAGGCGTCGTCGACGATCACGCATTCGAAGTCGCGCAGCGTCTGGCGCGCCACCGACCGGATGGCATCGCCGATATAGTCACGGCAGTTGTAGCAGGTGACGACGACGGAGATGCCGGGGAGCGGCGCGTCGCTCACGATTTGGCGGGACCCAGGAAGCCGAAGTCGACGCCCTCGTCGGCCTGCAGCACTTCCCTGTGGAACAGCCCGGTATAGCCGCGGTCGCTGCCGTTGGGCGGCGTCGGCGCCTTCCACTTCTTGCGCCGCGCCGCGAGCTCCTTGGCATCGACATGCAGCTCGAGCCTGCGCTTCGGCACGTCGAGGGTGATGCGATCGCCCGTCTTCACCAGGGCGAGTGGGCCGCCGACCGCCGATTCCGGCGCCACGTGCAGCACGATGGTGCCGAACGCCGTGCCGCTCATGCGCGCGTCGGAGATGCGGATCATGTCCTTCACGCCTGCGCGCGCGAGCTTCATGGGGATCGGGAAGGAGCCGGCTTCCGGCATGCCCGGAGCGCCCTTGGGTCCGGCGTTGCGCAGCACCAGGATGTCCTCGGCCTTGACGTCGAGGTCGGGATCATCGCCGCGCGCGGCGAGATCCTCGAGCGAATCGAACACTACGGCGCGGCCGGTATGGGACATCAGCGCGGGCGAGGCGGCGGCATGCTTGATGACCGCACCGCGCGGCGCGAGGTTGCCGCGCAGTACTGCCATGCCGCCGGTCGGCTTGATCGGATTCGCAGGCGTGCGGATCACTGTCTGGTTGGGTACCATCTCGGCGGCGTCGATCACCTGCTTCAGCGTGCGGCCCGAGACGGTGAGGCACTTCTCGTCGAGGTGCTTGCGGATCTCCTTCCTCAGGCGCGAGTTGCCGCCGGCCCAGTGGAAGTGCTCCATGTAGTGGTCGCCCGACGGCTTGAGGTCGACCAGCACCGGCACCTGGCGGCCGATCGCATCGAACTCCTCGAGCTCGATATCGATGCCGAGCCGCCGCGCCACCGCCGTCAGGTGCACCAGCGCATTGGTCGAGCCGCCAATCGCCTGCAGCACGGTGAGCGCGTTGCGAAAGGCGGCCGCCGTCATGATCTCGCTCGGCCGCGGACCCTGCTTCCTGGCCATCTCGGCCGCGAGCTTGCCGCTTGCTTCGGCGACGCGCAGGCGATCGGAATGGGTCGCCGGGATCGAGCCGCTGCCGGGCAGGCCCATTCCGAGAGTCTCGACGATGCAGCCCATGGTGCTGGCCGTGCCCATCACCATGCAGGTGCCCTTGGTCGGTGCCAGCCGCTCGCTCACCTGCTCGATGTCGGTCTCCGAGAAGGTGCCGGCGCGATACTGGCCCCACAGGCGGCGGCAGTCGGTGCAGGCGCCCAGAACCTCGCCTTTGAAATGACCGACCAGCATCGGCCCGACCGGCAGCACGACCGCCGGGCGGTCGGCACTGGCCGCGGCCATGAGCTGGGCCGGCAGTGTCTTGTCGCAGCCGCCGATCAGCACCACCGAATCCATCGGTTGGGCGCGGATCATCTCCTCGGTGTCCATCGACATGAGGTTGCGCAGGAACATGCTGGTCGGATGGGAGAAGCTCTCGTGGATCGACACGGTCGGGAAGACCATGGGCAGGGCGCCCGCCAGCATGACGCCGCGCTTCACCGCCTCGATCAGGTCCGGCACGTTGCCGTGGCAGGGGTTGTAGTCGCTGAAGGTGTTGGTGATGCCGACGATCGGCCGGTCGAGCGCGTCGTCTGAGTAGCCGCCGGCCTTGATGAAGGCCTTGCGCAGGAACAGCGAGAAACCCGCGTCGCCGTAGGTTGCGAGGCCCTGGCGCAGTCCGGTAGCTTTTGGCGTGCCGGCCGCGCGGTGCTTGCGGGAAACCATGACGTTCCTTCTCCCTCGTCTTCTCACGACGGTTTATCGCCTTCCAGGCCGGCCGCCCAGCGCGCATGCGCCGCAGGATCGCGTCCCGAGGCGATGGTGTGCGCGAGCTCGAGTCCCATCACCGCTCCGAACTTGAAGCCGTGGCCGGAGCAGGGCGACATCAGCCAGCCCTTGGCGCCCTGCCTTTCGATGACGAACCGCTCGTCCTCGGTCACCGTATAGAAGCAGATCTTCAGTCGGTCGACGCGCCAGCGCTTGAAGTCCTTGATCAGGTCGCCGCAGCGCCGCAGCAGGGGCCTCATCTCTTCTTCGCTCGCCTGGCGCTCCGCCGAGGGATCGCCGGTCCGGCTGAAGACGTGGTCGCCGATCTTGAGGCCGCGGCCTTGGGTTGGCGGCACGAGGTAGAGGCCGACATCGCCTGTCTTGTCGATGACCATCGGATGTTTCGCCCAGATCGCGCGTTGCTCGGCGGGCAGGTCGAAATAGATGACGACCTGACGCGAGCGCACCAGGCGGCGGTCCGACGGCAGCAGCCGTCCGACCCACGCACCTGCGGCGACCACGACCATGTCGGCGTCGTGTTGGCCGCCGGCGTCGGTGACGATGCGCGCGTGCTCGAGATCCACCAAACGGACAGGCGTGTCGGCATGCAGGGCCACGTTCGGCCGTCCGGCCAGGTGCTGCACCAGCGCCGCGACGATGTCCTGGGCGAACAGCACGCCGCCGCTCGCCATCCAGAAGGCGCGGTCAACGCCACGCGCATCGAGTTGCGGGAAGCGCTGCGGCAGCTCGTCGATGGGCAGTTCCATCATCGATTTGCCGATGCGGGCCAACGTGGCCGCCGAACGCTCCGCCCAGCTCTCGCCATTGCTGGTGAGCGCCAGCGTGCCGGTCGCGACGTAGAGGCGCTGTCCAAGGTCGTTCCACAACAGCTCCCAGGCGGCGTAGGCCTGATCGATCATGCGTGCATAGCCCGCATGATCGCCGTAGGGATGGCGGATGAGGCGATGCTCGTCCACCGACGAGGCCAGCGGATTGGGCAGCTGTCCCTGCTCGAACAGTTCGACGGCGTGGCCCTGGCGCGCCAGGCCCCAGGCGGTCGCCAGCCCCATGATGCCGCCGCCCACGATGATGGTCTTCATGGCGATGATCCTGGCAGCATGGATCGGCCGATTCGATAGGAAAATATCCTAGTGACGGACACTAGCGGGCGTACTTGCCGACGATCAGCTGAGCCTTCTGCCATTGCCCGCGATCGAGGTCGAAGTCCCGTGCCGGATTGTACTGGCGGACCCGCCATTTCTCCGGCGCAATGCGCAGCAGACGCTTGACCAGCGCCTGCTGGGAACCATCGCCTGGATCGCGCACGAACACGCAGTCGTCTCCCGACCGTACCGGCCGGGTGGGATGGATGAGCAGCAGGTCGCCCTGTTCATAGGCCGGGCTCATGCTGTCGCCGATAACGTAGCAGCCATAGCTGTCGCGCACCGACAGCAGGGGCTCCGGCCGGCGCACATAGTCGATCGGCTCGTTGGTGATGATAATCGCGCCGTTACCGCCTTCCGCGGAAGCGTAGACCGGCAGGTCCGTGCGATCGGCGCGCAGCGCCAGGCCACGGTCGCCGGCTGCCGCGCCGGTCGGCAGCGCCATCGAGCGCAGGTCGTCCGGCGACACGCCGAGCAGCGGCGCCAGCCCATGGCGAACCGACTCGGGCAGTTCACGCGGCGAGCCGCGCATAAGATACTGCTGCAGGTAGGCGTGATTGCGCCCGACCGCCAGCGACAGGTTCTTGAGGTCGAGGTCGGGCCGCCGCGCCAGGGTATCGACCAGAAGCTTGCGGGGAGCGTCCATGCCGCCGCCATCCTGCCAGCGGCAATCGGAAACGTCTATGATGAATTGTACGATTGGAGCGCCAGATTTTCCTATATTTCTTACAGCAAAGCTGCGGATAGCCAGCGCGCGCCCGGGATCATCGTGATGGCGCCTGCATCGGGCCGCCGGCTTCGATGACGTGATCGTGACGCACATGCCTGTGGCATGCATTGGAGGGCCTTGCAAAATACTCCGCCTTAGGCGTTGATGGGGGCAAGGCTTACACAACCGTAGAGTAGTTGAAGGGAACGAACATGGCGATGACGATGCTGCAGATGGCGGGAGTGACGCCGGCACCGGCGACGATGGCCGATGGAGTTCTCCTGATCATCGATGCACAAAGGGAGTATACCGACGGCCTGCTGCCCTTGCCGGGCGTGCAGCCGGCGGTCGAGGCGTTGGCCGGTCTGCTCGAGCAGGCGCGCAAGGCCGGCGCCCCGATCGTGCATGTGCGGCACAAGTCCGCGGGCAAGGCGTTCAATCCTTCGTCGAGCGGCTACGAAATCGTGGCGCCGCTCACGCCGCGTGCCGGCGAGACGATCGTCGACAAGGCTATGCCCAACGCCTTCGCCGGCACCGAGCTCGCCAAGCATCTGAGCGCGACCGGCCGCAAGAACCTGATCGTCGGTGGCTTCATGACTCACATGTGCGTGTCGGCGACGGTGCGGTGCGCGACCGACAACGGCTTCATGAGCACGATCGCCGCCGATACGGTGGCGACTCGCGACCTGCCGGACGCGACCGGCGGCGCCACGGTCACAGCCGACGCCATCAACCGCATCACCCTGGCGGCGCTGTCCGATCGCTTCGCCTGGATCGTTCCGACGGCGGGACAAATTCGCTGAAGCTGGTTCAGTCCGAAGAAATAGTGCCGATGGCGCGTCGATCCGAGTCGCCGCCGGCATCGACGTCGGTTTTTGTCACCAGCGTGATCGCTGCGATGGCGGCCAGCAATGCGAGTGAACTGTAACCGATCAGAGTAGAGCCCCGCTGGCAGGCGAGGACACGGACGGCGGAGAGGATCATCGGCCGCATCGGATCACCGCGCTCGTCGTGACATCCGGGACATTCCAGAGCCCTGGCGGACAAATGAACGGGCGGTCTGTTGCCAGACCGCCCGCCGCTTTGAGCGATATTCTCTCGATCACTTCATCGCTTCGGCGACGTTGCTCATCAAGTTGGTCACCGAGCCGCCGACCAGCTTCAAGCTAGTGATCGCGGCGACCGAGATCAGCGCGGCGATCAGGGTATACTCGATGGCGGTGGCGCCCTGTTCGCTTTTCATCAAACGACGGAAAATGGACAGCATTGGGTATCTCCAAAGAAAAGAACGTTCTTCTGCCTTTTGACCGGCGCTCTTGCCCGTCGCTCCACGGTTCTGGGGACCAATGATGCGAGTGACCTGAACGCTGGGGACGGTTATGTGTCCCAAAACCTCATTAAATGGTTGAGGTCTGTAAACTAACATATTGATAAGGAATGCCTGCTCAACGCTATAATTGTATCAACTTCATCGCCGGCGCTGAACCTTTGGCCTCTTGCACTTTTGCAGGCTCAATGCGATCGAGGCACGTGGTATGGTTCACAGACAGGGGAGGCATGTCATGAAGTCAATTCTGACAATGGCCTGGACGGCAGAAGATCCGTCGGCATTCGATCTGGCAGCCAAGCTGGCGCGGGCTTTCGACGCCAGGCTGGTCGGCCTCGAACCGCCATCCTACGGCGTCATGAGCATGGCTTGGGCCGATGCCGGCATGGGCGCGCCGATCGGCGGCGGGCTGGCCGAAGACGCCGAGGAGCGCCAGCGCGTGGCGGCGGTGAAGCAGGCCTTCGAGCAGCGGGCGATCGGGCTCAACTCGGAATGGCGCTCGGCCGATGACAGTGGCCCGACCGCCATCGGCACCATCGGGCGCGCCTACGATCTGATCGTCATGCCGCAACCCGGCGCCCTGCCCAAGATGCCCGAGAGCGTCTTCGAGACCGCCCTGTTCGATTCCGGTCGTCCGGTCCTGGTGGTGCCGCAGGGCTTCGGCGGCATGGTGGGCAAGCGGATCCTGTTCGCCTGGAATGGCTCAACCGAGAGTGCCCGCGCGATTTCGCTCGCCATGCCCGTGCTGAGCGGCGCCGAATCGATCGACGTGCTGAGCGTCGAAGGCGCCATGGTCCCGGGGCCGAGCGCCGCCGAGATCGCCGAATCGCTCAGGAGCCACGGCCTCAACGTCACCAGCCAGCATGTCAAGCCGGGCAGCCGCTCGGCCGGGCAGACCATCGTCGACACCGCGGTCAGCGGCGGCGCCGACCTGATCGTGAAGGGTGCCTATACGCAAAGTCGTCTTCGCCAGATGATCTTCGGCGGCATGACGCGCCACCTCATCCTTAATTCGACCCTTCCAGTGCTGTTCTCGTACTGACAGGGTTCCAACGGCGCCTCATCCTTAGGGCCGCAACCCGACGACCTCACCCTGAGGAGCGCCCGAAGGGCGCGTCTCGGTCGCGCTGAGTAGCAACATCAAGACCGGTTCGCACCGTTCGAGACGCATCGCTTCGCGATGCTCCTCAGGGCGAGGTCGTGTTGAAGCCTCATGATCTCGGCACTGGAGCGCCGCGCCCCCACCGTCTAGAACCCGCGCCATGGCGGAAGTTCCCCGTTCGACGGCTGATGCACGAGGTGTGCGCCGCACGCTGATTGTGATCGCATGCGCCGTCGTCGTGGCGGCAGCCGTCCTCTTGGCGGTGATGCGCGAGGAGACGCCGACGAGCGGACCGACGGTCGACGAAAGGATCGCCGTGCTGCGGACGGAGCGCGCCGGCCTGCAAGCCCGCGCCGACAGCGAAGCGCGGATCGGCCTGCTGCCTGCCTTCCGTACAGCCAGCCTGTTGTTCGACGCCCTGGCAGTGCGGTCGGAGTCGGACGGCGATCGCGCCTTCGATCTTCTCCCGTCGTATCGGCGCGAGGCGTTCGGCGAGCTCGACGTCCTGAACGGTGCGCTGAAGGACGCGCTCGACAGGCCGAGCGAGGGCGCGCGGCTCGCCGCGCACAAGGTCGCCGCCGGCGCGGCGGCGCAGCTCGATCGGCTGGCGGTCGACGCCATGCCGCTGATCCTGTCCTATGCGCCGCGCTTCGTGCCCCCGCGCCGAGCCACCGGCGAACTCACCATCGCCCCGGGTACTCCGGAAGCGGCACCGCACGGGGCACTGCAGCTCGACAGGCCAGGGGCACCATTGGCCAATCCGGCAATGCAGGCCGTGCCGCGCTACGCGCCGGATTTCGCCGCAGCCGGCGATGACGATCCGCCGCTGCGGATCGAGATCGTCGGGTCGCACCTGGCATCCGCCGGCGGCCCACCGCCGATGCTGTCGATCGGCGCGTGGCGAGGGGCGGCGACCGTGACGCCGGAGCGGCTGCGCTTTTCGGTTCCGCGCACTGCCTTCCCGACCGATTCGCGCCGGACGAGCTTCGCGGCAGCCACACTGTCAATCCGGCGCGGCTCGCGCACAGTGCTGTTCCAGCTCCTGTTCACCGTGCTGCCCGACCGTCCGGGCTCGTTCGCTTTCGACCAGCGGGCGGTCACGAAGACGTTGGAGTCCAATACGTTGGTCTCACCCGAGATCCTGTCGCGCGCGCCCCCGGGGGAGACCCGAACGGTGCGCCGTTGCTTCGACCCGCCGTCGGGCTGGCGCTTCGACAAGGAACGTCAGCGCGTGGTCATCGTCGAACGGCTGGGTTGGCAGGATGACGCTAGCGATCCGACGCTGAACGCGGGCTCGGTCGAGTTCGTCCCTGCCGAGGAACCCGGGCAGGTCTGCATCGCCGTGATCGCCCGCCCGGTCATGCGCAGCGCGCGAACGGCAACGATCGGCCGCTTCGAGGCGACCTTGGTGCGCGATCGGCCGAACGAGACGGTGGTCAAGAGCGGCGTTCGCGCGCTCGACTGGCGCGAGGTCGTGCGCGTGCCGATCGACCCCGGGATGGTCGAATGGAAGCTCTACATGCGGCTCTTCGATGACATCGACCGCGAGTTCGAAGGCACTGCCGACGCCGGCCTGCCGCGTGTCAGCCTGCCCTTCGTGAGCGTCGGCCTGGACGACGACGGCCACACGCTCGTCCTGCGCGCCGATCCGACGGCGGAGCCTTAGGCCTAAGCATTCTCCTCCCCCCTTTTGCGGGGGAGGGTAGGGAGGGGGCCGGCCTCAGTGATGATGATCTGTGAAGTTTCAGATCTGAAATCGAGAGGCTTTCCTTTGCAGCTTGCCCCTCCCGTCCTCCCCCGTAGGACGAGGGAGGTGGTCTGAGGCCCGCTACCGCCCGCGAGCCTCGAGGCGGAGGCGGCGCTTGCCCGTGGCGTCCGTCAGGTCGAGCGTCGTGCCCGCGAGCTGTGCCTGGCGCACCGCGGACAGCGCGTCGAGAAAGCGCTTCTCGGCGGCGGCTGGCGCCGGCGCACAGCCCATCAGCGTCGTCGCCGCCGGCTCGAATCGCAGCCCGTCCGCATCGAGCTGGTAGCTGCCGATCAGTGAATTGCAGCCGGTCGAGCCGCTGAACTTGCCGTTCTCGTCGAGCCGCAACCGAGGCCGTTGCCGCCAGTCGTCGTAGACCGGTTTCTCGCCGTCGATCTCGATCACCCGCCATTCGGTGTCGCGCAACGCCGAGTTGCGCTGCGCCAGCGTCGGGCATGCGCCGTCGCGCTTGAGGTTGAGGAATTGCTCGGCCTCGACCTCGCCGGAGACGAAGCGGCCGATGATCTCGACATAGAGCTGTGCTTCCCTGGACGGCGTCGCTTCGGTCCAGGCGCGTTCGAGGTCGGGCTCGGCGCCGCCCGGCGCCAGTTCGAAGGTGCGGCCGGTGAGGCACTCGGTGAACAGGCCACCGGTCTGGGTGTCGCGGTAGAGACCCGAGAGCCGGAAACGATCGTCGATCGGATCGGCGGTGGCGGCGCGCTCGAGCTCGCCGCCGTTCTCGGCGACCAGCTTGTCGCCATTGGCCTCGCGGAAGACGCGTCGGGGAACCACGCCGCCGCGCAGCACCATGCGTACGCCGCCATCGACCTCCTGCGCCCATTGGCCGAGATCGACGGTCTCGTTGGCGCCTCTGCGATCGCGCAGGCGAAAGATGCCGTCGGGGAACAGGGTGATGGTGAGGCCGCCGCCCTGGTACGTGCGCGGCGGCTCGCCCGGCCGTCCGATGGCGTGGCAGCGCATCGAGCGGCCGCCGGCGGTGAGGGTGGCTTCGCGACCGCGGCCGCGCAACTCGTAGTAGGAATCGCCGAAGGCGAAGCCCGAGCCCGAGGTTTGACGCGACAACTCAACTTCCGGTTGGCCCGGTACGCTGATCGTCGCGAAGTCGCCGTCCTTGGAAAAGACGGCGGAGAAATCGGTGCCGCCAGGGCAGGCATACATCACCTGCAGGCCGGGCGGCTGGGCCTGGGGACCGGGTTCGGCCGGCGGCGTTTGGGCCTGCGCCGTCGTGGCGGCGAGCATCGCAAGAAAAACGAGTCTCCTCATCGCCGTGCCTCGGGAATCTTGCCGTCGGAGGACAGCAGCACGGCAATCGGCCGCGTCGTTTCGAACTGGGCCAGCACGATCAGGCTGACCACCGTGATTGGCACGCACAGGAACATGCCGACGACGCCCCATATCGTGCCCCATACCATCAGCGAGACGATCACCACCAGCGGTGAGAGGTTGAGCGAGCTGCCCATGATCGCAGGCTCGACCACGTTGGCCGTCACGACCTGAATGGTGCCGAAGACCAGCAGCACGATGAGGAAGGGGGTGAGGTTGTCGAACTGCACCAGCGTCAGCACGGCGGGCGCGACGATGGCGAGGATCGAGCCCACGGTGGGAATGTAATAGAAGAAGAACACCATTACCGCCCAGAAAGCGGCGAAGTCGACGCCGACCGAAGCCATCACGCTGTAGGCCAATGCCGAAGTGATCGCGGCGAGCGTGGTCTTGATGCGGATATAGACGCGGATGTCGTGGTCGATCTGGTCGAGCACGGCCTCGACGCGTTCCTGGTTTTCACCCGAGCCCAGCACGATGACGAGCTTGCGGCGGAAGCGCGCCTGCTCGACGAAGAGAAAGCCGGCATAGATCACGACGATGCCGGCCACGCTCACCACCGAGGCGGCGGCCGTGGCGATGCTGCTCAGCGTATCGGCAAGGCTGATGCGATCGAACAGCTCACCGATGGTCGGCGCTTGCTCCATGCCGACCAGCCGCGCCGCTTCGTTGATCAGGACCTGCAGGCGCCGTTCGTAGTTGGGCGCGGCGTCGATCACGGCAGTGACGTTGCGCCCGATGGTCCGGCCGACGACCCACAGCAGGCCGCCCATGATGCAGACCGCCACCACCAGGGCGACCGACCGCGGCATGCGCAGGCGACCGATGCGCGGATGCTCGAAGGCGTCGGCCAGCGCGTCGATCATGTACCAGAGCACGATGCCCAGCACGAAGGGCAGAAGCAGGCCGCGACCCGCCACGAGAAGATACATCGTGGCCGCAACAACGATGGCCCAGAGGGCGGCGCGCTGGAGGGTCATGGGCTATAGTACCCTGATGTGAGGTCGCGCCGCCCAAGAAATGATGCGCGGTCCAGCACGCCCACTCCGGGCTTGGGGAGATGACAAATGGCAAATCTGCTGTTCGGCTTTCAAGGACGCGCGAACCGCGCCAAGTTCTGGCTGGTCGCGCTCGGAATCCTCGTCGTGGAGTTGATTCTCTTCGCCGCGATCTTCGGCGATGTCGCCACGTCGGGCGATCCCGAGCAGATCGCAGCGGCGATAGGCCCGCTCGCTCGCATCGTGCTCTTCGTTTTCTTCGTCGTGGCGACCTGGATCACCGTAGCCGTCGCGGTGAAGCGCTATCACGACCGCAACAAGAGCGGGTGGTGGGTGCTGATCGTCTTCGTGCCGGTCATCGGCGGCCTGTGGTACCTGATCGAGTGCGGCTTCCTGCGCGGGACAACCGGTCCGAACAACTACGGTCCCGACCCGCTTGCGGCGGCCTGACCGCGGGTCAAGCGCGGGAGCATATCGGCGCGGCGCAGCGCCGCCCGGCCACGTTCGGTCAGCTCGACGCGATGCTCGCCGCTCTCGCCGCCGCATTGGCGGATCAGCCCGTCGGCGCGCGCATCCTCCCACACCGGAAAGCGCGGGCAGGAGCTGCGCCAGGCATCCATGACGTCCTCGCGGCTGCGCGGGCGATCGGCGACCCATTGCAGGAACTGGATCATGATCAGGCTGGGCTGAGTCGGCATGTCACGGATGCTCCAAGTCAACGTGTGGCGAACGCGCCGCGCGTGTGCCCATCGTCCAGGCGCGTCCAGCAAGATAGCCCGCGAACAGTGAACTTGCAGCGGCGACATGGGCCTGGCGGGGCAGGCTTCCCGGTGGCAGGAAGCCGGAGACGGCATCGACCAGGGCCGCCGCCACAACACCGATGCCGATCACGGCGCCATCGAGGGCCGGCTGCGGACGCACCACGCCCCACACCTGGTCGGTCTGCACGCCGATCGCCCGACCCCGGACCATCCCGCCTATGGTGCCGACAAGGGCGGTGGCGGCCCAGGTCGCATCGTGCGCGAACGTCGTCACCGCGCCGGCCAACAGTACCACGGCGACCAGTGTGGCGAGGAACGGCGGCATGGCAAGGCGCCATAGCTTCTGTGGCTTGCCTTGGGCTTCGGGGACTGCAGCCCACAGGCAGCCTGCCGCCGCGACCACCGTCAGGATGTTTACGAGGCTAAGTGGATAGGTCATCGACGGACATACGCGGCTTCACACGACGGTCTCCCCGACAGACCTACACGGCCCGCAGACGGCGAACAATGCGCCGGTTGCATGATTGCCTATCCTTCGGCCGGCGGCGAGGGGTGGTCGTACAGGTCCGACTGAGGCTCGTGCCTGGAGCGCAGCAGCACGGCCGCCGACCGGCCGACCAGAAAGGAAGCGATCACGGTCAGGCCGAGTTCCATCGTCGGCTGATCGGCGGGTCCGATCGCAGCCAGGGCAATCTCGATCAGGGCCAGGCCGGCGAGCCCGGCGGTCGCGACGAGACAATCATGGGCGTTGCGCAGTCGCATCAACCGCCACTTACGGTCGACATTGATCCGCAGCCAATAGCCGCGCGCCACGCCGGCGAGGGCGGCGAGGATGGCGAACATCCACAGGCCGGGATTCTTGAGCTCGCCCCATGTCGGATAGGCGATCAGAGAAAGGGCTGCCAGCGCTGCAAGTGCGGCAGTCACCGCAGGCCGCCAGTCTCGAACCACGCGGCCGGTGCTTTCGGGCAAGGCGGAATAGGTCGCTGAAAGCGCGCACGAGAGCATTAGGCCATGGGTGAGATAGATGCTGGAGACAAGCGTCATTGAAAGCCGCACTGCTGGGCGCTTACGCCAATGGTGGCCCATCGCTGGCCGTCGCGGAAACAGCCGTTCTGCCAGTAGCCGGCGTAGCTCTGGCCATCGGCGGCATAGCGAGTGCCATATCCGTTGGGAAGGTCGTTGCGCCATTCGCCGTCGTAGCGGCCGCCCGCGGCATAGGTGCGTATGCCGCGGCCTTGCGCCTTGCCATCGACGAAGTCGCCCTCGTAGCGGTCGCCGTTGACATAGTACAGGGTGCCACGCCCGGTGCGCTGGTTGTCGCGGAAGTCGCCAACGTAGCGGTTGCCGTTGCCCCAGATGTAGGTGCCGCGCCCGTTGGGCTTATTGTCGCGGAAATCGCCGGTGTAACGCGAGCCGTTGGTGAAGGTGAAGGAACCGCGCCCGGATCGCTCGCCGTTCTGCCATTCGCCCTCGTAACGGCTGCCGTCGGCATAAGTGATCTTCCCCGAGCCGTTGGCCATGCCGTCCCTCATCTCGCCTTCATAACGAGCGATCGGCTTGCTGCCTTGATACCACTGCAGAACGCCCTGGCCATGGGCAAGGCCGTGATAGCACTCGCCCGACCAGGTGATGTTGATATTGGGCTCGTTGTCGGCCCGCACGATCCTGCAGCCGGTGTTGGGGTCGGCGAGTTCGTCGCTGGCGCCGCTGCCAAAACCGCTGCCAGGGCTGCCGATACCTGGCGTTGCGGGCGGCGGCAGGGTGGGTGCCTGGCTGGGCACCGGCCGAGTGCCTTGGGCCGACGCTGATCCGGCGAGCGCGAGCAATACCAGCGCAGTCCTGGCCACGACCATGCTTCCCTCCCACGCGAATCAGTGTAGCAGAGGCGGCAAGGCCGGGAACGTCAGCTCCGGGTGCGCAGATAGACCATCACGGCCCGCGCCGACAGGAAACCGGCGCCGAACGCCATGGCGGCCGCGGCATAGGGCACAAAAGACTAGCCCTGCGCCGATACCAACTGGGCCGCGGTGGCCAGCACGATCACCAAGGCCAGCAGCATCGCCAGCCAGAAGCCGTCGCTGCCGCTCGGTAGCCACACGGTCGACCACAGCGGATCGATGTCGACGGCCATGTACCAGCCGCGGGCCATGCCCAGCATGATGCCAACTGCAATGGCGATCCGCAGCACGTCGTGCTGCCGCAGGTCGGGCTCGGTCAGGCTGATCATGAGCAATGCGCAACTGAAGGCGAGAGGCGGTGGCACCATCAGATGGCCGCGACTGCGAGACGCCGCACGCCTCCCGCCAAAGCGCGTAGAGGCAACCGGCCATCGCCAGGGCCGTCAAGAGGTGCAGGAGGTTCAGCATCGGGTCACGATAAGGGGCTTACAGGCGATACAGGCCGACATGCGGCGCTCCTCGCCAACGCATCGCAATGGCAATCGCCCGCCCGGTCAGCATGCCGGCGCAGAGTGCGGCAATCTCGGGCGCGATCAGGCGAAAGGGCAGGCCAGTCGGACCGGCCAAGGAGCCGCCGATCTCGAGCATCACGGCGGCCATCAGGGCGAGGGCGAGTAAGAACGAGCCGCGAGCTCGCGGCAGGCGGACCTTGTCGAACATGTGGTCGACCTGCAACTGGAGGACTAAGCCGAGCCGCATACCGACCGCCAGCCCGGCGGCCAGGGCGGCGGCGAACATCCAGGGCGGTCGGCGCGAGCCGAGATGGAGGGACACAAGCGCGCAAGCCATGGCCGATACAGCCGATGCAGCAAGTCTGCCAAGCGGCAGCGGACGGTGGCGCATCTCGCCCAGCGTGTAGCGGGCGCGGGGCAGCGCGCACACCAGCAGCGCAAGGTGGAGGTCGTTGGGGCCGGCAGTCAGATCGGCGCTGCAGCACGTGCACGATGACCGTCGAATGACGCGTCCGCGCTCAATATTGCCGAAATTGCGCGTGGAATTGCCGAACTGCTCACCGACGCTGGCCCCCCAAAGCCGGCTCGGACATTCTGAGCGATGTCGATATCGGTCGATTCGTGCACGATCAAGGAGAATAGGCTGCAGTTGGGGCGCGGATTGTGTCTGAAGCTGCATTCGCCGTTGCTTGATGACAACTTATGATTGCGTGCCAGAACCACGCTTCATGGCTCGCGATTTCTGGATGTTTTTGCATCGTCTAGTTGCATCAGCAGGCCGACGCTCCAGGGCACGTCCGATTGCCTGGTGATCGACGACCATGAAGCGAACGCCCGGGTGCCTGTAGGCGCGAAACTGCGACCGCCGGAACGATCGCGATCAGGGTGGAACGGGAATGCTCGTCAAGACGCAGCGAAAGCTGCACAGGCACTGCGGTCGGCTGTGTCCAGCATGCCACACCTGACGGGACAATCGGCATGCAGTCGTTGTCCCAGGTGGCGTGGGTTCCGCGCTCTCGGGTACAGTCTGCCCCGGTTGTCGGCTGCGGCCAGCGTTCGCCAATGTCGGCGAGGCGGTCAGCGAACCATGGAGAATTTGATGAAGAAGGCTTTGATGGCCGCAGCGGCGCTGGTTGCGCTGCCGGTCATGGCTCAGGCGCAGTCTCCGTCGCCTGGCGTGTACATCGGTGCGGAAGGCGGCCTCAACTGGCTTCTGAACTTCAATG
>JAEZHS010000493.1 GCA_023436825.1 Pseudomonadota bacterium
TGCCGACACCCAGGCTATCCGCGCGCTGAACGCCAAGCTCAAGTCCGACCAGCGCGTCGACCTGGCGTTGTTCAACGTCGGCGACGGCATGACCTGCGCGTTGAAGCGCTAATGGCGCTTCCTTCCCAGCGAAGCTGGGGAGTGTCGCCGTCATAGGGCCACGGAGTCTCAGCGAAGGGGAGGCAAGCTGACCTAAGCGTTGCCGAAGATCGGGTGCTTGACCTTGTCGCCGGGCTTGATGCCGAGCAGGCGGGCGCTGCCGCCGTTGATCTCGAGCACGGCGCGCACCGGGAACTGGCTGGGGATGGGATCGGTCGATAATGGCGTGGCGTTGGCATGGACGTGCTTCACCGTGCCGTCGCCGGCGATGAACACCATGTCGAGCGGGATCAGCGTGTTCTTCATCCAGAAGCTCACCGGCGCATCCTGGTAGAAGTCGAACAGCATGCCGTCATACGGCCCGAGCTTTTCGCGGAACATCAGCCCGCGCGAGCGCTCGGCGTCGTTCAGCGCCAGCTCTACGTCGAACTTGACCTCCCGCGCCGCGGTCACGACGACGAGTGACGATTTCTTGAACGTGATCTCAGAGCTCTGCGCCCGCGCGCCGGCCGCCATCAGGACAGCAGGGGCTGCAAGCAGCAGGCGGCGGCTGAGCCGCGTTCCGGAATGAAGGGATGCCATGGCCATGGAATAACGGGTGCCCGGCGATTTCGTCAAACTCAAGACACTTGCGTGACAGTTCCCGCCTTTCCATAGTGCCCGGGTTCACCGGGGGGAGCCCATTCTGGGCTGAGAGGTTCGCAAGAACGACCCCGGCAACCTGATCCGGTTAGTACCGGCGTAGGGACTGGTGACGTACTTGTCGTCTGCTCCTCCCCTTCTCATGCGCGATGCGCGCATCGCCTTCGGCGATCGCCTGGTGGCCCGCGACCTGACGCTGGAATTCCCGGCCGGCCGCACGACCTGCCTGCTCGGCCGCTCCGGTGTCGGCAAGACCTCTCTGCTGCGCTGGCTGGCCGGCCTGCTGCCGGATGCGCCGCGATCGCAGTCCATCGCCTACATGGCACAATCCGACCTGCTGCTGCCGTGGCTGTCGGTCCTCGACAATGTCCTGCTGGGCTATCGCCTGCGCGGCGATCGCGCCGCGCTGGCCGCCGCCGAGGGACGTGGCCGCTCGCTGCTGGCGGAAGTCGGGCTGGCCGACCGGTTCGACGATCGTCCAGCCGAATTGTCCGGCGGCATGCGTCAGCGCGCGGCGCTCGCCCGCACGTTGTGCGAGAACCGGCCAGTCGTGCTGATGGACGAGCCGTTCGCCCATCTCGACGCGGTGACGCGGCTGGAATTGCAGGACCTCGCGGCGCGCCTGCTCGTTGGGCGCACCGCCGTGCTGGTAACCCACGATCCGCTGGAAGCGCTGCGCATCGGCCACCAGATCCGCGTGCTCGCCGGCACGCCGTTCATCGCCGGTCCACCGATCGAGCCGCCGGGAGAGGTTCCGCGCGATCCCGCCGATCCCGAACTGCTCGGCCTGCACGCGCGCCTCGTTGCCCAGTTGCGGGGCGTCTCGCCATGAGACCGCTGATCACCGCCGTCGGCCTGCTGTTGGCCTGGGAAGCACTGGTCTGGGCGACGGGCGTGCCGCCCTACATCCTGCCGCCGCCGTCGCGCGTGCTGGCGGTGCTGGTCGAACGTTCCGATCTCCTGCTTGGCGAGGCCGTCTGGACGGCGACGGAAATGATCGTCGGGCTGCTGCTCGGCCTGATTCTGGGAGCCGCCCTCGCCATCATCTTCGCCGCGTCGGCCGGCTGGCGACGCTGGGCGCTCCCCCTGGTGATCCTCTCCCAGGCGATTCCCGTGATCGCCATCGCGCCGCTGCTCGTGCTGTGGCTGGGCTATGGCATGGCCTCCAAGGTGGCGATGGCGGCCCTGGTGATCTTCTTCCCCGTCGTCAGCGCTCTCTATGATGGGCTGCGGCGCACCAACGAGGGCTGGCTCGATCTCGCCCGCACCATGGATGCCAGCCCGCGCGCCGTGCTGCTGCAGATCCGGCTGCCGGCCGCCCTGCCCGCCTTCGCTTCGGGCGCGCGCATTGCCGCCGCCGTTGCGCCGATCGGCGCGGTGATCGGCGAATGGGTCGGCGCCAGCGCTGGCCTCGGCTACCTGATGACGCTGTCCCTGGCGCGCGGCCAGACCCCGCTCGCCTTCGCCGCCCTTGTCGTGCTCTGCCTGCTCGGCCTCGCGCTCTACTACGCGACCGACTGGGCGGCGCGCGTCTTGGTGCCCTGGCAATTGCAAGGAGAATGACGATGCGAATTCTGATCCGACTGCTCGCGGCGCTTGTCCTGACGGGCCTGATGGCAGGTGCGGCGCTGCCCGCTGCGGCACAGGACAAGGTTCGCGTGCTGCTCGACTGGTTCATCAATCCAGATCACGCCGCCTTGGTGATCGCCAAGCAGCGCGGCATCTTCACCAAACACGGCCTCGACGTCGAACTGATCGCGCCCGCCGATCCCAATGCGCCGCCCAAGCTTGTCGCGGCGGGACAGGCCGAGTATGCCGTGTCCTACCAGCCGACCTTGCAGATGCTGGCGGCTGAAGGCCTGCCGCTGGTGCGCGTCGGCGTGCTGGTCGCGCAGCCGCTCAACTCCCTGGTGGCGCTCGAGGACGGGCCGGTGAAGTCGATCGCCGACTTCAAGGGCCGCAAGATCGGCTACTCGATCGCGGGCTTCGAGGAGGCGCTACTGGGCGCTATCCTCGAGAAGGCTGGCCTGACCCTGAAGGACGTCACCTTGATCAACGTCAACTTCGCGTTGACCACGGCGTTGATGAGCAAGCAGGTCGATGGCGTGATCGGTGCCTTCCGCAATTTCGAGCTGAACGACCTCGCTCTGCACAAGGCCAAGGGCCGTTTGTGGGAGGTCGAGAAGAACGGCGTGCCGACCTACGACGAGCTGATCCTGGTCACCAAGCGTGAGACGGTCGACGTGGCGCGCACCAGGAAGCTTCTGGCCGCCATCGCCGAAGCGACGGCATGGCTGAAGGCCGATCCGGACGAGGCCTGGGGCATCTTCTCCAAGTCGGGCAAGGAACTCGACAGCGAGTTGAACAAGCTCGCGTGGAGGGACACGCTGCCCCTGCTGGCGGCGGATCCGGCCGCGCTCGATCGCGCGCGGTACTCGACGTTCGCCGACTTCCTGGTGAAACGCGGCCTGATCAAGCAGGCGCCGCCGCCCGACAGCTATCTGCGGGAGATCAAGTAACTCGTCCGGACCGCGCGCTTCCAGCGCACTCATGATCATGAGCGCGCTGGAAG
>JAEZHS010000498.1 GCA_023436825.1 Pseudomonadota bacterium
AGCCGAAGTTCATCTTGCTCTTGTCGGCCACAGGAAGGTCATCGGGATCGAGGCCGGCGGCGGCGATGCTGCGCTTCAGGTAGTTGCCGTGCACGCCGGTGAAGAGGTTGGTGTAGACGATCTCCTCGCCCGACGAATCGATGATGCACTGCTTGTTGCCGTCGCTGGCGTTGGCTTCCTTGCTGGCCGTGAAGCGCGTGCCGATATAGGCGAGGTCCGCGCCGACCGCCTGTGCCGCCAGCACCGAGGCGCCGTTGGCGATCGAGCCCGAAAGCAGCAGGCAACCGTCGTAGAACTGGCGCACCTCCGGGACCAAGGCGAACGGCGACAGCCGTCCGGCATGGCCGCCCGCACCCGAGCACACCAGGATCAATCCATCGACTCCCGCCTGGAGCGCGCGCTTGGCGTGCTGGACGTTGGTCACGTCGTGGAACACCAGGCAACCGTAGCGCTTGGCCGACTTCACCACGTCGTCGGGCGCGCGCAACGAGGTGATCTGGATCGGCACCTTGTACTTCTCGCAGAGATCGATGTCGTGCTGCAGGCGGTCGTTGGAGCTGTGCACGATCTGGTTGACCGCGAACGGCGCCACCTTCTTTTCGGGATGCCTGGCCTTGTACTCGGCGAGCTCGGAGGTGATGCGCTTCAGCCATTCTTCGAGCACTTCCTTGGGGCGTGCGTTCAGTGCCGGGAAGGAGCCGACGATGCCCGCCTTGCACTGCTCGATCACCAGGTCGGGATTGGAGACGATGAACAACGGCGCGCCGACGACGGGGATCGAGAGGTTGTCGCGCAGCAGGGCGGAAAGAGCCACGATTTCGCTCCTTGGAATATTTATTTCAGTGTTCGAGCCGGCCTAGCACGATCGGCCGCGCTCAGGAACCGAACGCCGCGCGATGCAGCAGGCGGCCCGGCAGCAGCGTCAGCAGCCCGGCAATCCAGATGCCGCCGAGGTAGACGCCGATCATCGTGTAGCGATGCGCGCGGACACGGCCGAGCCGCGCCATCACGATGGCGAAGGGCAGGGCGATCAACACGAAGATCGACAGCAGATGAAGGAAGCTCAGCGAACCGTGCCCGAGCCCGCGGATCCAGAAGCTGCTCATGGCGCTCGCCAGCATCAGGGCCACGTAGGTGCGGCCGAGTCCCTTGTGCACGACCGTTCCCTTCGGTCGCAGCATCATCCAGGTGCCGATCGCGAACGCCGCCAGCACGGATGCCAGATGGACCTGCACGGCCCAGCCGGCGGCAAGGATCGGCGCCAGGTTCATTTCAGGCCGGGTTCATTTCAGGCCAGGCTCATTTCAGGAAGGTCTGCGGCCCGCCGCGTTCCAGCGCGCGCTGGTAGGCCGGCCGCGCCTGGACGCGCTCGACGAAGCTTCTGAGTCTCGGCAGTTTGCCGGCGAAGCCGACGCGCGCATCGGCAGCCTCGATCGGGAAGCTCATCTGGACGTCGGCCGCGGTGAGCTCGGCGCCCGCGAACCATTCCCGCTTCCCGAGCTCGCTCTCGAGGAAGGCGAAGTGGTTGGTGATCTGTGGGCCGAGCAGGGTCTTGTCGGCGCCCTTGGAGATCGCCTTGGCGACCGGCCGCATCATCCACGGCACGCGCTCGGGCAGGCGGTTGAACACCAGCTTCATGAACAGAAGCGGCATCAGCGAGCCTTCGGCGTAGTGCAGGAAATAGGTATAGTGCAGCCGCTCCGGTGTGCCGTGCTTGGGCGCGAAGCGGCCGTTGCCGTAGGTCTCGACCAGGTATTCGAGGATCGCGCCCGATTCGGCCAGCGTCTTGTCGCCGTCGGTGATCACCGGCGACTTGCCGAGCGGATGCACGGCGCGCAGCGACGCCGGCGCCTGCATCGTCGGCTCGCGCTTGTAGAGCTTGACCTCGTAGTCGAGGCCAAGCTCCTCCAGCATCCACAGCACCCGTTGGGAACGCGAGTTCTCGAGATGATGGACGGTGATCATGCGAGCGCTCCCATTGTTGTCCTCCCCAACGACGTTGGGGAGGTGGCCCGAAGGGCCGGAGGGGTCATAGGCCACGGCGTGGTGCGCATGACCCCGCCGCCCCCTCCGGGGGCACCTCCCCATCGTCGGAACGATGGGGAGGAAGTTGTCTAAAGCGGACCGGGCCGCCAGTTGCCGTGGAACCCAGCGGGCACCTTGGTACTGAGATGGGCGAGCGCCCCCGGACCCTTGGCGATGTCGGTCGCCTCGAACACCGCGAGGTCGCTGCGGCCCTCTTTGCCGCGCCACACCACAGTCAGCACCCAGCCGTCGCCCTCGGCGGCATCGTCGCCGCGCGGCACGAAGATCGGCTCGCCGAAGCGGTCGGCCTGGTCGCCGGCAAAGGTCTCGTTCTTGCCGGTCTTGAGGTCGTAGTGGGTGATACCGTCCATGCGCGGCTCGCCGGTGCGCGTGTCGACGACGTTGCCGGCGACGATCCAGCCGTGGCGGTAGTCGCTCATGCAGAAGCGCTCGTCGAAGCGCGGGAACTCGCCGGCGCGATCGTCGAGCTGCTCCTCCTTGAAGGTGTTGGCCTGGCCCGCCGGATCGAAGGTCCAGCGGAACAGCCTTGCCTGCGGCGTCGTCGGGGTCGACGGCCTGCCGTCGGGCAGGGGGAATAGCGGCGCCACATCGAACTTCATGACGTCGACCACGACCTTTCCGTCCGCCGTCTCGTAATGATTCATCGGATGGAACACGTAGCACGGCGGCGCGCTGATCCACTTCACGTCGGCGACAGTGCCGTTGCGCGGGATGAAGGCGATGTGCGTGCCCTTGTCCGGCTCCCAGGCGAAGGGCGGCAGGCCCGCCATCGCCCGCTCCATCGACGAGGTGAGCGGGAAGATCGGAATCACGATCCAGTTCCTCGTCACCGCGAAGTCGTGGATCATGCTGGGGAAGGGGCCGTCGAGAATCTCGGCGCGCGTGACCTTGCCGTCGGCCGTCACGGTCTGGACGCTCACCTCCTTGGTGAAGCGGCCCTTGGCCGAGTAGCCGAAGAACACCATCTCGCCGGTCTTGGGATCGAGCTTGGGATGGGCGGTGAAGGGACCGCAGAGCTTGTCGTCGAAGGTCTCGTAGCCGTCCTTGGGACCGACCGGCATCAGGCTCGCCGGATCGAGCGAGAAGGGGGCGTGTGCCTCCTCGAGCGCGAGCAGCTTGCCGCCGTGCCAGACGATGTTCGTGTTGGCGATGGTCGAGCCCAGCGCGACGATGCGGGGATCGCTGTAGCGCGGATTGCCGAAGGTGCCGGAAAGCCCCTCGCCCTCCTTGTTCTCGAGCTCCCACTTGGGCGTGCGCACCCAGCGGTTCTTGTAGGAGACGTTGCCGTTCTCGATGTGGAAGGCGTGGATCATGCCGTCGCCGCCGAACCAGTGATACGGCCCGCGCGGCGCGAATTGCGGGTTGGGGCCGTTGCGGTAGAGCGTGCCGCAGAGCTCCTTCGGCAGCTCGCCGGTGATGTGCAGATGGCCCGCGTCGGCCTCGGTGTTCACCGGGCCGTAATAGCCCTGCAGGAAGGGATTGTCGGTCGGGAAGGCCTTGGCCATGACGCGCTCCGCTCGTCGGGTTAAGGGTAACGCTGTGTACTTATCCGACGCTATCAATACACACTGTTCCCCGCAAGAGGATTCAGATGATATTTTCGGTGACAGCATTGCCTGCACGTCAGTCGAACAAAACAAGCAGTGGTATGATGGCAGCGGCGGCCCCCAGATATGGCTGCTCCTGGAGCCTCAAAAGTCGCAATAAAAGACCCCGACCTTGCCGGCGGGCTGCTGTCATGCAGAAATAATTTCAGTTATTGACAAGAACTTTGGTGCTCTGTAGAGTGCGGGGCTTCTGTCGCTCCATGCATCGGTCATCCCGTCCGGCTGCCTTCAACCGGGTGGCTGGGCGCCACGGCCAACAGCGTCGAGGGTACAGTCCAGCGGGAGGGGCTGCCGGAAATGCAGAAAATGCCAAAATTCACGAGTGAGATGACTGCATTGCCTGCATCCCTCCAGCAAAGCCGAGAGGCGACTGACGCGCTACCAACCGAAATCGACTGATCTCGGCGGACGGTCGGGATGATTCACTCTTGCCGCCGATAATAGAGGTGGCCGCCGACGCCCAGTCCCAAGAGCAGCAGGCCGACATAGAATTCGGTGTGGGTCGGGCCGATCAGGTCGAACAAGGGCGTGGCGCCGAGGTTGAAGACCAGCATGGAGCCCGCCATGACGGCGAGCCGCAGGCGGAACACGCGGGCGATCTCGGCGCCGCGGAACACGGTCTGCATGCGCGTGATCATGGGGATGAAGAAGAACGGCCCGCCGAAGCCCGCGACCAGGCCGGACAACATCATGCCCGGCAGCTTGTAGGGATTGGGCAGGCCCCAGGCGGCGACGGCGATCAGCACGAAGCCCAGGCCCATCGCCACGTAGCCCAGGAACATGGTCGAGAGCGGCCGGGCGAAGCGCACGCTGCCCGCCACGAGGTTGCCGACAACGTCGCCCACGCCGATCGTGCCGATGATCAGGCCGAGCGCGGCAAGGCCATGGAAGCCGAACAGGTGCGGGTCGTGCTCGACCACCATCAGGGCGATGGCGAGTTGCAGGGCAACGCTCCACGGGCCGTTGGCGAAGGCGTTGATCAGCAGCAGCGCACCGGTCGTGGGCTCGCTCAGCATCAGGCGCGCGCCGTCGAGCAGGGCATCCCACGCGCCGCGCCAGCCGCCGCGGCTCGGCCGGGGCTTGCTCGCGGGATCGAACACGCGATCGCGCACGGCCCACACGGCGAGACCCGACAGCACGAAGCCCACCGCCGTGACCGACAGGAAATGAATCACCGGCAACAGCGTGTTCAGCACGGCCGCCATCATCGGGCCGATCAGGCGCGCCAGGCGCCAGGTGGCGTCGAACAGGCCGTTGATCCCCTGCAGGCCCTCGTGATCCTTCACCAGTACCGGCACGGCCGATTGCAGCGCCGGGGTGAAGACCATGCGCATGGCGGCGAGGCCCATGACCGAGACCACCAGCAGAGGGATCGAGATGCCCCAGATGTAGAAGCCCGCGACTGGCAGAAGCGCGAGCACGGCGCTCGCGTACTTGGCGCCGATCATGGCGCGGTCGGCCCGCCATCGGTCGAACAGCGAGGCGCCGAGCAGGCCGACGGCCAGCAAGGCGCCGTACTGTGCGGCGTTGACGTAGCCCGCGGCATTGCCGATCTGCTCGGCGGCGATCCACACGACGGCGACGCGGAACAGGTCCTCGCCGATGGTCGAGGCGGCGAGACCCGACCACACCGTCGCGACGGCGGGGTCTTTCAGGGGACGAAGGACGGGGATCATGAAGCGAAGATCGCGGACACAGTGCCGCTGTCATCCCGAGCGGAGCGAGGGACCTTTACTGTGGCTTCAAGGGTCGCTCGGGCTTCGCCCTCGGGATGACAGTGATGGGTTATCTCACCCACACCCCGCCATCCTTGTTGGTGTAGCCGAGCGAGAGATAGGCCGCGTCGACCAGCGCCTGGCCGCGCTCGTTCATCAGCAGGCCGGGGCCCATGCGGTTCATGGTGTAACCGAAGGAGAGGCCGGCGACGGGATCGGCGAAACCGAGCGAGCCGCCGGCGCCGACATGGCCGAAGGCGGCGCTGCCCATGATCACGCTGTCGACGTCAGGGCCGAACAACTCGGCGCCGATGCTGCACCTGCGGTTGTCCATCGACTTCATGAAGCCCAAGGCGAAGCGCGTCGGGATGCGCAGCGTGGCGTCGTCGTGCGTCGCCATCGAGACCTCGCCCATGCGGGTGAGAGTCCTGGCGTCGACGAGGTTACCGCCGCCGTTGGCAAGCGGCGCATACAGGCCGGCGAGTCCGCGCGCGTTGGTGATGCCGTTGGCGGCGCCGATCTCGGCGGCGCGGCCGGCCCGCGTGTTGGCGCCGCCGGTGCGCCAGGCGCCGACGTTGAAGAAGAACAGCGCAGCGGGCGAGTCCTTCTTGGTCGCGAGATCGATCATGAACGGCGTCTTGGCCTGCTCAGCCTTGTAGACGAAGGGGATGATCGGCGCGACGCGCGGCTCGATCTCCTCGGGCAGGCCGATCCAGAAATCGAGTCCCAGGGGCCTGGCGATCTCGTTCTGGAAGAACGTGCCCAACGAGACGCCGGAGGCCCGCCGCACCATCTCGCCCACGGTCCAGCCGAAGGTGAAGCCGTGATAGCCGTTGCGTATGCCGGGCTCCCAGAACGGTGCTTCGTCGGCCAGCAGGCCGGTCATGTAGTCCCATTCGTAGGGACCGCTGTCCTTCACCTTGGCACGCAGCGCCGGCACGCCCACCGAATGGTCGAGCATCATGCGCGTGGTCGCGCGCTCCTTGCCGTGCGTCGCGAACTCCGGCCACAGCTCGGCGACGGGTGCGTCGAGGTCGAGCTTGCCGCGGCTCGCCAGCACATGGGCGCAGATCGCCGTGGCGCCCTTGGTGCAGGAGAAGACGATGCCGACGGTGTCGCGGGTCCACGCCGCGCCGGTCTTCCGGTCGGCGACGCCGCCCCACAGGTCGACCACCGTCTCGCCCCCGACCGTGAGGCTGACGGACGCCCCGACCTCGCCCTTGGCATCGAAATTGTCCTGGAAGGCCTCGGCGACGCGCTCGAAGCCGGGCTTGCAGAGGCCGTCGGTCACTTCGGCACCGGGAGCTTGAAGGCGGCGATCAGGAAGCGCGCGGCCTCCGACAGTCCCGTGTCGTTGATGCCGTGGCCGACGCCTTCGGCGATGTGCAGGCTGACCTTCACGTCGTGCTCCTGCAGCACCTGGGTAGCGCGATGGCTCAGGGTATGCGGCAGCATCTCGTCCTTGTCGCCATGTGTGAGGAGCACGGGCGGTCTCGACTTGATTTCGTCCTTCAGGACCTCCGGTCCCGCCAGCATGCCCGAGAAGCCGATGATGCCGGCGAGCGGCTTGGCGCGGCGCAGGCCGACATGCAGCGCCATCATCGTGCCCTGGGAGAAGCCGACCAGCGCGGTCTTGCTTTCGTCGAGCCCATGCTCGGCCATCATCTCGTCGAGGAAGGCGTCGACATCGGCCGCAGCGCTGCGCACGCCGGCGAGCGCCAGGGCCGGATCGAGGCGCGACACGGGAAACCACTGGTAGCCGAAAGGATTGCCTTCGCATGGTTGCGGGGCGTTGGGCGCATGAAAGATCACGTCGGGCATCAACGGCCCCAGCACCGGCGCGAGCCCGATCAGGTCGTTGCCGTCGGCGCCGTAGCCGTGCAGCAGGATCACCATGTGGCCGGGCTTGCCCTCGTTGTGCGGGCCGTAGCTGGCGCCTTCGAGCTTGGTCATTTCGCTTTCGACTCCAATTTCGGCATCGCTTTCGGCTCCAGCTTGGGTGCCTTGGCGCTCCAGTCCGGCATGTTGCGGCGATAGTGCCAGAGCAGCAGCGCCGCTGCACTGCGCCAGGGCCGCCACTGCTCTGCGATTTTGACCAGGCGTTTTGCATCGGGCCGCTTGCGCAGCTTCTTGAGATGCTGGGCGGCGATCACCAGGCCGAGATCGAGACCGGGCATGATGTCGGGCCGGCCGTGAGCGAACATCAGGTAGATCTCGGCCGTCCAGCGGCCGATGCCCTTGGCTTGACACAGCATGGCGATGGCCGACTCATCGTCGAGCGCATCGAGCGCCTCGAAGTCGATGCGGCCCTCGACGATGTCGGTGGCGAGGCTGCGCCCGTAGCGCATCTTGGCGCCCGACAGGCCGACAGCGCGCAGCGCCTCGTCGTTCAACGCCAGGAAATCTGCCGGCTCCATGCTGGGCACCGCGGCTTCCAGCCTGAGCCAGATGCTGCGCGCGGCATGGACCGAGACCTGCTGGCCCACGATCGAGCGCATCAGGCCGCCGAATCCCGTCGGCACCTCGCGCAATTCGGGATGTCCGACCTCCTCGATCGCGCGCGCGAAATCCGGATCGACCTTCGCCAGATGCCGCATCGCCTTCTTGAGATTGGCGGCATCGAGAACCACTTGAGCCATGCGGCCGGCATAGCACGCCGCGAGGCAGGACTGTAAGTTCCACTGCATGCCCGACATCCCCACCCTTCCCGACCTGCAGGCCGGCATGCTCGAGCGCGTCGTTGCCGCCGTGCGCGCGGATGCCCGCTTCGAGGCGCTGCTGGGCAGCGGCTCGCTCGCCTATGGTGGCTTCGACGAGCACTCCGACCTCGATTTCGTGATCGTCGTGCGCGAGGCCGACTATGCCGCGGCAATGGCGGAGCGCCACTCGTTCGCTGCCGGCCTTGGCGCGCTGCTCTCTGCCTTCACCGGCGAGCATGTCGGCGAGCCGCGGCTCTTGATCTGCCTGTTCGGCCCGCCGCTGCTGCATGTCGACCTGAAGTTCGTCACGCCGGCCGACCTGGATGAATTCTATGACCGGCCTGTGGTCTTGTGGGCGGGCGACGCTGCCGGCGTCGAGCGCCGTGTCGCCGCCGCGAAGATCACATCCGGCGGCAGGCCTGCCCAATGGTACGAGGATCGAGCCTGGATCTGGCTGCACTACGCGGCGACCAAGCTCCTGCGCGGCGAACACTTCGAAGCCATCGGCGGGCTCGACTTCTTCCGCGACCAGGTGCTGGGCGCGATGGTCCAGCGCAATGCCCGCCGCAAGCCGCGCGGCGTCCGGAGAGTTGAGGAGATCGCCGATGCCAGGGCCCTCCTGGCGCCGACCGTGCCTGCCTTGGACCACGGCTCGATCGCGGAAGCCCTGAAGCGATCGGCCGCCCTCTATGTCGAACTGAGGCGGGACGAACCTCCTCCGTCACCTGTCGCCGGGATGCCGCAGGCGCTTCTGGATTTTATCGACGGCAAGCCGGCCGCATGACGATCGTCACGCGCTTCGCGCCCAGCCCGACCGGCGAGCTGCATCTCGGCTCGGCCTATTCGGCCTGGACCGGTTGGCATCGCGCGCGCGAGGCCGATGGTCGCTTCCTGGTGCGCATCGAGGACATCGACATCCGCCGCTGCAAGCGGGAGTTCGAGACCGCGATCCTGGACGACCTGAATTGGCTCGGCTTCACCTGGGACGGAGAGGTCCGCCGACAGTCGGAGCACTTCGCGACCTACGGCAAGGTGCTCGACCAGCTCGGGGCGCGGGGTTTGGTCTATCCCTGCTTCTGCAGCCGCGCCGCGATCGAACGCGAGCTCGCCGCTTCCGCCAACGCACCGCACGCCCAGCTCCATGGGCCGGACGGGCCGCTCTACCCGGGTACCTGTCGCCATCTGTCGGTGCAGGAACGGCGGGACAGGATCGCCGCGGGGCACGAGCACCGCCTCCGCCTCGACGCCGAACGCGCGGCACGGGAAGCCGGTCCCTATCATTTCATCGACGAGACGCTGGGGCGCGTCGAGGGCGAGCCGTTGCTGATGGGCGACTTCGTGATCGCGCGCAAGGACACGCCGACCAGCTACCATCTGGCGGTCACGGTCGACGACCATCTGCAGGGCATCACCCTGGTGACGCGCGGCGTCGACGTGCTGCCTTCGACCCATGTGCACGGCCTGCTGCAGAAGCTGCTGAGCTACGAGACGCCGCGTTACGCCCACCACAAGCTCTTGACCGACGCCTCGGGCCGTCGCTTCGCCAAGCGTGACCGCGACATGACCATCCGCGCGATGCGTGAGGGCGGCATGACGCCCAGCCAGGTGATCGAAAGGGCGTTGCTCATGGCTCTTCCGGACCGCGAGCCTCCGGCTCGCTCATGATTCATGAGCGCGCTGGAAG
>JAEZHS010000507.1 GCA_023436825.1 Pseudomonadota bacterium
ATCTCGGCCTCGCCGGCCGAGGTCGGGTCGGCCGCCAAGCCCTCGATGCGGGCATTTCGTCGGCGGATGATCTGCTGCAGATGGTGCTCGACATTGACCCGGCTCAGCGCCAGCACGCGATCGCGCAGCGCCAGCTCCAGCCGCGACAGCCGGTCGAGTCCCAGCGCATGCATGAACAGGCCAAGCGTCGTGGCGTTGACGAACAGCGTGAACAGCACGAACAGCGTGGCCGACAGCGCAATGAACTCGCGGGTGTGCTCGGGCAGCTCGGTGTTGCCGGCGGCGACCATGCGGCGCGACAGGATCTGCTGCTCGAACTGCTCGAGATAGAGCTCCTTCTCGCGCGTGCACAGCGTCACCAGGCCGACCTTGACGCGCTCGTCGAGGTCGAGGGCGAGCTCCGCCGGCACTGCCTCGACCTCGGCCTCGCCGGCCGACGCCGGATCGGCCGCCAGGCCTTCGACCCGCGCGTTGCGGCGGCGGATGATCTGCGCCAGATGGCGGTCGACGTTGATCTTCGACAGGGCAAGCACGCGGTCGCGCAGGGCAAGCTCCAGGCGCGACAGCTTGTCGAGCCCCAAGCCGTGCATGAACAGGCCGAGCGTCGTTGCGTTGACGAACAGCGTGAACAGCACGAACAGCGTGGCCGACAGGGCGATGAACTCGCGGGTGTGCTCCGGCAGCTTGTCGTTGCCCGCCGCCACCATGGCCAGCACGATCGTCACGGCGCCGCGAAGGCCGCCCCAGACCAGGACGGCCTTGTAGCGGTTGTCGACCGGCCGCACGAGCTTGACCTTCTCCAGCACGGGCAGCATGCCGAACACGACCACGCCTCGCGCGACGAAGGCGCCGACCGCCACGGCGACCACCGCCAGGGCGTAGAGCCAGGTGATCTGCAGCAGCACGTTGGCCGCCAGCATCGAGGCCAGCACGAAGATCAGGCAGGCCGACCAGAATTCGAGCTGCTCCCACAGCCGCTTGAGCGACGCCCACTGATGCGGATGCAGATGCGTCGGACCGTAGGCCGCGACCGTCAGCGCCGCCATCACCGTCGAAACGACGCCCGAGACGTGCAGGTAGCGGTCGGCGACCACGAAGGAGACATAGGAAAGCGCCACCGTGACCGAGGCGATGGCGGCCTCCGATTCGCCGAGCCGCGGCAGCACGAACATCGCCGCACGCGCCAGCGCGAAGCCGAGCAGCAGGCCGCCCAAGAATTCGCGCAGGAAGACTACCACGACGCCGCCGGGCGAGCCGGGCATGGCGGCACTCGGATCGACCCGGCTCACCAGGATGCCCATGAACAGGCCGAAGGCGGCGATGGCGACGGCGTCGTTCAGGAGCGATTCGCCTTCGGCCAGGATCGACAACCGCTTGGGTGCGCCGACGTCGCGGAAGATGCCGATGACGGCGGCCGGATCGGTCGTCGACACCACGGCGCCCAGCAGCAGGCAGACGACGAGGTCCATGCCGGTCGCCCAGTGCACGACGAAGCCGACGCTGGCGATGCACACCACCACCGCGACGATCGCCAGCAGCAGCACGGCGTGGACCTCGTCCATCAGGCGCCGCACCTCGATGTTGAGACCGGCGGTGAACAGCAAGGGCGGCAGGAACAGCGGCAGGAACATGTCGGCGCCGACCTCAAGCTTGTCGAGGCCGACGAAGGCGTCGCCGATCGCGCCGAGCTTGACGTCGCTGCTGATCAGCCAGGACCCCAGGAAGCCCATGCCCATGCCGGCGATGGCCAGCAGGACGGTGTGCGGCAGACGGAAGCGCTCGGCCACCGGCACCAGGAGGCTCACCACGACCAGCACCATGGAAATGGCGAGCAGAGCGTAGAATGTATCGGTCACCTGACGAGCCTACCCCCAACTCTTGTTCTTTGGACCCTGTGTCGACCGAAAGGCCCCCACGCCTTATAACCTCGACGATGGCCAAGGTGGCAGTCTTCATTCACGGCATGTGGGCCACGCCGGACGTATGGCGGAACTGGCGTCCGTTCCTCGAAGCCCGCGGCTGGCAGACCGTTGCCCCGGCCCTGCGCCATCACGACGTCCCACCTCTCGCCCCGCCACCTGACCTTGGCACGACGAGTCTCGGCGACTATGTGGCCGATCTCACGGACATGATCGAGGGCCTCGCCGACAAACCGGTGCTGATCGGCCACTCGATGGGTGGGCTGCTGGCCCTGCTGCTGAGCGCGCGCGGGCTCGCTCGGGCGAGCGTGCTGCTGACACCGGCGCCGGACGCCGGGGTGGTCGCCATCCGGCCATCGAATCTCCTGGCGTTCGCGCGCATCGAGCTCAATTGGGGCTGGTGGCGCAAGCCGCATCGGGCGACGCTCGGCGAGGCGTTGTCGCATACCTTTAATACGACCGATCCGCGGGAAGGTGCCGAGCTTCATTCCGCCTTCGTGCATGATTCGGGCCGCGCGTTGTTCGAGATCGCCCTACCCTGGCTTGATGGCAGCAAGACGACGACGGTCGATCCGCGGCTGGTGACGGTGCCGCTGCTGTTCGTGGCGGCGGACCAGGACAGGCTCACGCCACCCGGTGTCGTGCGTCGCTCGGCGAAGCGCTTCGGCCACGTCGCTGACTACGTGGAGTATCCCGGACAAGGCCACTGGGTGCTGGGGCAGCCCGGCTGGGAGCGTATCGCCGAAGACACGGCGGCCTGGCTCGACGGCAAGGCGGCCTGAGGCGATGGCCGTCGTCGACTTTGCCGAGGTGAAGACGCTGGTGCCCGAGGGCCGCTTGATGGCGCTCGATGTCGGGACCAAGACCATCGGAGTCGCCACATCGGATGCCCTGCGCATGCTGGCGACACCGCTCACGACGCTGAAGCGCGGCAAGCTCGCGGCCGACCTGGCGGCGCTCGCCGAGCTCGCCAGGAAGCATGAGATCAAGGCGCTGGTGATCGGCCTGCCGCTCAACATGGACGGCACCGAGGGTCCGCGCTGCCAGTCGGTGCGCCAGTTCGCCACCAACATCGCCAACCACGGCTCGCTTGCCCTCGCCGCCCTTCCCGTCGTCTTCCAGGACGAGCGGCTGAGCACCGCCGCCGTCACCCGCGCCATGATCGACGACTACGACATGAGCCGCGCCAAGCGCGCCGAGCGCGTCGATGCCGCGGCGGCAGCGTGGATCCTCGAGTCGGCGCTTTCGCGGCTGCGTTAGAACGCTCTATCGCCGGGTAGGAGCGTTGCCCGACGGTGGCAGGAGCATCGGTGATCCCTGATACGGCACCGGGATATACGGCTGTGGCGCGAGCGTCGGCCCCTGCTGGTAAAAAATATTGTCGCCAAAGTAGCCGGTGTACCAGATCGTCTGCCCGCCACTCGCTGCATTGAACAGCAGGATGTCCATCGTGCCGTCGCCGTTGTAGTCGCCCAGCGAGGCGATTTGATAGCCGGAGGGCATCGTCCCGAACGGCGTGCCGAAAGGCCTTTGTGGCGGCCCCTCGAATGCGAAGGCGGTTACCACGATTTGGCCGGTCGTCTGATTGACCCAGAGAATGCTGGCATAGCCGTTGCCCCGGATATCGCCGACGCCAGCGACCTGCCAGGATTGATCCAAAGGGCAGTACTTTTGGAGTCGCAGGCTGCCGCCGCCGCTGCATGGATAGTTGAACTTGGAGGCCGAGAACGGCTTCACGGCGTAGGTGATGCCGCTGGGATCGATGTCATGCCGAAAGCTCAGGATTTCGACATTGCTCTCCCCGTCGCGCAGGATGATGTCAGACTGACCGTTCTGGTCGATGTCGCCGATGCCCGCCACCGACCAGTCGGACGATGCAGCCGGGCCCACCGGGATCGTTCCGATGACGGAGGCGCCGTTCATCAGCAAGACGAGCCCGACTGAAGCCTTTTGAGCCCAGAGCAGGATATCGGAGCGTCCATCGCCGTTGAAATCACCGATGCCAGCGACCTCATAATCAGAGCTCAAATCAGTTATGCTTGCGAACGACGGCTGTGATGACAGCGGCTGCTTCCAGAGACCGAGCCCATTTTTGCTGTCCAAGAACAGCATGCTCGCATACCCGTTGCCGTCGAAATCGCCGACCCCCTGCACGCTTAGAGTGTCGAAGGTGGAAAATAGTGGCTGGAAGGTGGGCTGGCCGTTGGCCGCGAGGGGGAACACGTCGGCCAGGAACAGCGTATTCGGCTGCGCGATGCTGGTCTGGAGAATGTCGGAGAACACTGTCCCGCTGAGGCTGAAGTTGCGATTGGCATTGAAGGTCAGCATGGGCTGCGGCAGCGTCTGTTCCGCCACGGTCACGTTGTCGAAGGTGACGTCGGAAACCTGATGCTGTGCGTCGAAACTCTGGAACAGGTTTGGCAGGGTCGTCGGATCGGTGACCTGAATGTTGGAGAATGTCACGTTGTGGATGGACCCGAGGTTCTTGTTGTCTACCTCGGTCCAGGAGTTGGGAATCACCGCGAGCTTGAATAGCTGGAAGACCAGGCCAGCATCCTTGAAACCCGGCGGATTGGCGTTCTCCACACGGATGTCGCGAAAGGTGTAGTTGCTGCCCTTGGCATTTCCGCCGAATGCCGCCGAAACCACGGCATTACTGCGATTGGGATAGTTCCATTCCGTGCGGATGACGTCGGAGTTCTCCACCGTCACATTCGACACGTCCTCGCTCAGGTTGACTCCCATCTCGAACGCGGCGGCATTGCCCAGCTGCCACAAGGTGCAACTGCTCACCCACAGATTGCTGGAGTACAGCTTGATTGCGTCGTCGCCGGTCTTGAAGAAGCTGTAGCTCAGAGTGCTGTTGCTGCCCAGGGCGATGCCGTCGGTATTGGGCATCCAGGAAATCACCTTGACGTTGGAGACGAAGTTGCCGGAGCCCTCCAGCTTGACGTTGTAGTACGGCGAATCGACGATGGTGATGCCGCTGACCGTCACCCTTCCCTTGGCCTGTGACCCGTCGATCATCATCGGACAGTCGGTGCGCTTCTTCGTCTGCTCATTCGGGCAGACGTCGCCCGACAGGATCCCGAGACCCTCGATCGCCGCATCCTCGGCATCCTTGTCGATCTTGAACATGCCCTTGACGTAGGCCCCGCCCGCCAGGACCGCCCTCTGGCCCGTTCCAAGGGTGTACGGGGTGCTGCCGAGGTCGTGCACACCGGGCTTGAAATAGACCATGGCAGGGCCGTTGCCGAGCGGCGGAACGGGACTGCCGGGTTCGACGTACCGCACCTGGCCTTGGGTCGCCTTCTGCCGAAGGGCCTCCGGCATATTGCCGGATGGAGGATTGGCGAAGACCAGCAGCGGATGACGGATGTCGTCCGGTACTTGGGCCGCGCCATCGCAGGAGGCCGGAGCCCCCGGTGTATAACAAAACTCGACGGAGACCTGCTGCGAACCGGCGCCGCTCATGGTGAACCTGACGGAGCTGTACCCGCTGACGCGATCGCCGCCCGTGGGCGTCGCGACGATCCCTGCGTGGCTCGGCAGAATGCGCGCCGAGTAGAACGGCCTCGAATTGGTGACCAGCACCGTGACGGCTTCGTCGGTCGCAAAGCTGGTCCAGGCCGTCGTCTCCTCGAAGGACGGTGATGGTGGATCCGACGAAGAGGTCGGCTTTTTCGTCTCGTATACCGGGGAGGTCTCCACCTTCCCATGTTGCAGGATCTGTACGGTAAACTTTTTCGAGTGAGCGGCCTGCGACGGGGGTGGCGCTGGAAAGACCTCGAATGAGGGTTGCGGCGTTTGCGAGTAGGCGATGCCCCCCGAAAAGAGCTGCAGCACGGACACCGCCAGCACCACGATAAGCATACGAAACGCAACGCTCATGATCGGCGACTCTCGGGATGAACGCGGATAATGCGTTTATACTGAAAAACAGTTGCGGTGATACGGGCAATCCCCACTCATGGTCTTCCGGACCGCGCGCATCCTGCGCGCTCATGAATCATGAGGCGCGCTGGAAG
>JAEZHS010000522.1 GCA_023436825.1 Pseudomonadota bacterium
CTTCCAGCGCGCCTCATGAGCCATGAGCGCGCTGGAAGCGCGCGGTCCGGAAGAGAATGCGCTGGTTAGGCCGCGGCCCGGATCGCCGCCTGCTTCACCTTGCCGTCGACGTGGCCCTCGAACTGCTGGAAGTTCGCCTCGAAGCGCTTGGCGACGTCGCGCGCGGCGCTGTCGTAGGCCTTCTTGTCCTTCCAGGTGTTCTTGGGATTCAGCACCTCGCCCGGCACGTCCGGGCAGGCGCTGGGCACCTGCATGCCGAAGTGCGGGTCGGTCGAACTCGCTGCCGCGGCCAGCGTGCCGTCGAGCGCCGCCCGCACCATGGCGCGGGTATGGCGAATCGACATGCGCTCGCCGACGCCGAAGCCGCCGCCCGACCAGCCGGTGTTGACCAGCCAGCACTTCACGTGTTGGCGGGCCATCTTCTCGCCCAGCATCTTGGCGTAGACTGTGGGATGGAGCGGCATGAACGGCGCGCCGAAGCAGGTCGAGAAGGTCGCCTGCGGCTCGGTCACGCCCTTCTCGGTGCCGGCCACGCGCGCAGTGTAGCCGGAGAGGAAGTGATACATCGCCTGCTCGGGGCTGAGCTGCGAGATCGGCGGTAGCACGCCGAAGGCGTCGGCCGTCAGCATGACGATGTTCTCGGGGGTGCCGGCCAGACCGGTATCCGACGCATTCGGGATGAACTCGAGCGGATAGCAGGCGCGCGTGTTCTCGGTGTAACGGCCGTCGTCGAGGTCGAGGGCGCCGGTCGCGGGATCGATCACCACGTTCTCGAGCACCGTGCCGAAGCGCTCGGTGGTGGCGTAGATCTCGGGCTCCGCCGCACGCGAAAGCTTGATCACCTTGGCGTAGCAGCCGCCCTCGAAGTTGAACAGGCTCTGCTCGGCCCAGCCGTGCTCGTCGTCGCCGAGCAGCGTGCGCGACGGATCGGCCGACAGCGTGGTCTTCCCGGTGCCCGACAGGCCGAAGAAGATCGCCACGTCGCCCTTGGGCCCGACATTCGCGGAGGCGTGCATGGGCAGCACGTTCTTGTCGGGCAGCAGGTAGTTCATGATGGTGAACACCGACTTCTTGATCTCGCCGGCATACCAGGTGCCGCAGATCGCCACGACGCGCTCGGTGAAGTTGACCAGGATGGCGCAGTCCGACGCGGTGCCGTCGCTCTTGGGATCGGCCTGGAAGCCCGGCAGGTTGAGGATGGTGAACTCGGGCTTGAAGCCCTCCAGTTCCTCGCGGCGCGGCCGCAGGAACATGTTGCGGGCAAAGAGATTGTGCCAGGCCGTCTCGGTCAGCACGCGCACGCCGATGCGATGCGCGGGATCGGCGCCGGCCCAGCAGTCGCGCACGAACAGGTCGCGGCGCTGGGCATAGGCGAGCATGCGGTTGTAGAGCGCGCGATAGCGCTCGGGCGAGATCGGCTTGTTGGTCTTGCCCCAGTCGATGCGGCCCTTGGTCGCCGAATCCTCGACGAAGAACTTGTCGTTGGGTGAACGGCCGGTATGCACACCGGTGCGCACCACCAGCGCGCCGCCATCTGCCACTTGGCCCTCGCCGCGGCGCACCGCCTCCTCGTAGAGAGCAGCAACCGAAAGGTTCCAGTGGACGTTACCGAGGTTCTTCAACCCCAGCGTCTCGAGTCCGAATTTGGGGACGACGAAGCCCGCCTGTGTCACGGCGTTTCTCCTGTTCAGAAGTCTTGTCAGCGAAATCTAGGACAACTCTAACCGGTCGGCCTATGCGCTACTGGTACCACTTAGGGGTGACAAGGGGGCCCGCACGCCTGCGACAGTTTAGTGTCGAAGAACATGTGGATCAGATTTCGCAACCGCGAACAAGATGCCGCGCCGCGGAATCATACCGCTCTCGCCCTACCAACCAACGAAACCAACACCTTCCGAGCCTCGGAAGCCGCCGCCAGCGGCACCTCGAAGGGCAGCCGGGCCACCTCCCCGCCTTGCCGCAGATCGATCCCTTCGGAATCGATGCCCGTCATTCGCCAGTCGTTGCCGGCAAGGCCCAGCAGCTTGCCGGCATAGAGCTGCACGGCATCGGCATGGTCCTCGTTCATGTGGCTCACGATGCCTTGTTCGGCGTCGGCCAGGCCGTCCGCCGGCACCGCGTTCAGCTCAGCGGCCGAGAGCCACCTGATCTTGCCGAAGCCCGCGACAAGATGGGCGCGCTCGACGGCAACCCGATAGAAGTTGAAATCCTTGAAGCCCGCATACATCCCGGCGTCGGGATGGCGGCTGAGGAAACGGCGAGCCAAGCGGCCATCGTCGGTGCGCGTGGCCCGGCCGACCACCGTCACCCGCGGTCCGGTCAGCGGCTGGTCGAGGCCATGGGTGCCGTCGAACAACAGAGATACACGGTCGTCGGCGGCGATGGCTTTGGTATGCTCGGCGAGCTGGCTGAGCAGCAGGATGGGTGAGAGGTCGTGGTCGACTGCCACGAGCACCAGCGAGGCATAGGGCCAAATGCCGCCGTCGGCGGGCAGGGCCGTCGCCAGGGCGGCACGGTCGAGGCCGCGCACGAGGTCGCGGACGCCGCGGGACATGTCTTCGGATTGCATGATTTTTAGGATTGGGAGCCAAAAGCGCCTTAATTCACTCACATCGATGGCAGATTGGGGCGGCGGCGGCAACGGCCCGGTCTGTGGTACCATTGCCCGCCCCGACAGGAGAAGCAACGCCGTGCGCAAAAACATCGCCCTGGTTGACGACGACCGCAACATCCTGACCTCCGTGTCGATGCTGCTCGAAGCCGAAGGGTTCCAGATCAAGACCTACAACGACGGCGCCTCGGCGCTGGAGGGGTTGAACCAGTCGCCGCCCGATCTCGGCATCTTCGACATCAAGATGCCGCGCATGGACGGCATGGAACTGCTCAACCGCATCCGCAAGACCCAGCAATTCCCGGTGATCTTCCTCACCTCCAAGGACGAGGAGATCGATGAGGTGCTGGGCCTGCGCATGGGCGCCGACGATTTCATCCGCAAGCCGTTCTCCCAGCGCCTGCTGCTGGAGCGCATCCGCGCCGTGCTGCGCCGCGCCGACGCCGGCGGCGCCAAGGGCGAGGCCTCGGCCGAGCGCATCGTGCGTGGCGAGCTGATACTCGACCCCAGCCGCCACCAGTGCACCTGGAAGGGCAAGGAGGTGCACCTCACGGTCACCGAGTTCCTGCTGTTGAAGTCGCTCGCCGAACGGCCGGGTCACGTGAAGAACCGCGACCAGCTGATGGACGCCGCCTACGGCGAAACGATCTACGTCGACGACCGCACGATCGACAGCCACATCAAGCGGGTGCGCCGCAAGTTCCGCGAGGTCGACGGCGAATTCGAGCAGATCGAAACGCTTTATGGCATCGGATACCGATACCGCGACTCCTGAGCCCGGGCGAACGTTCGGGCTGCAGGGTCTGCGGGCGCGGAGCGCCGCGGCGCTGGGGCACCGCGACGAGGTGCCGACGCGCGCCGCCTCGAGCGAGACGCCGTCGCTGCTGCGGCGCCGGCGCAGCGCCACACGGCGCTATTCGCCGCTCACCCGCCGCATCCTGCTGCTGAACATCATCCCGGTGGCGTTGCTGACGCTCGGCGCCGTCTATCTCAGCGACTACGAGGAAGAGCTGATCGACGCCGAGCTCGCCTCGCTCGCCGTGCAGGGTGAGATGGTGGCGGCAGGCATCGGTGAGGTCGCCGTCGCCGGCGGCGAGACCACGGTCAACCGCCTCGACGCCGACGCCGCCCGCCAGTTGCTCACCCGGCTGGTCCGGCCGACCGGCGTGCGCGCCCGCCTGTTCAGCGAGACCGGCGAGCTCTTGGGCGATTCGGCCATCCTGAGCGACGCCGGCCGCATCCACGTCGTGCCGCTGCCGCCGCCGCAGACCGTGCCGGCGGCGGAGCCGCACTGGGGCGAGAAGATCGGCGACTGGATCGCCCGCCAGCTCTCGCGCGTCGACCGCTTCCCCGAATATGTCGAGCGCGCCGTGCCCACGGTGCGCGATTTTCCCGAGGCGGCGAGCGCCCTGCGCGGCTTCAATGCGTCGGCGGTGCGCGTGGCGCCCGACGGCATGCTGATCCTGAGCGCCGCCGTGCCGGTGCAGCGCTACAAGCAGGTGCTGGGCGCACTAATGCTGACGCGCGACAATCGCGCCATCGCCGCGTCGCTGCGCGAGGTGCGCTACGACATGATGGTGATCGCGGCGGCGGCGCTGGGCATCACCGTGCTGCTGTCGCTCTACCTTGCCGGCACCATCACCCAGCCGATCGTGCGCCTGGCTCGCGCCGCCGACGAGGTGCGGCTGGCGCGCGAGAGCCGGCCGGAGATTCCCGACCTCGGCAAGCGCGGCGACGAGATCGGTGACCTGAACGACGCGCTGCGCTCGATGACCGACGCGCTGTGGCAGCGCATCAACACCATCGAGAGCTTCGCGGCCGACGTGGCGCACGAGCTCAAGAACCCGCTCACCTCGCTCCGATCGGCGATCGAGGTGGCGGCACGGCCCAACCTCGAGCCGGATCGGCGCGAGAAGCTGATGGGCATCGTCCTCGACGACATCAACCGGCTCAACCGGCTGATCACCGACATCTCGGAGGCCTCGCGCCTCGATGCCGAGCTGATGCGCGGCGAGGTCAAGCAGGTCGATCTCAACGCGCTGCTCGGCGACATGGTCAACCACTATGCCGTCACCGCCGTGCAGAAGGGCGGCGTCGAGGTCGAGTATCGACTGGGCGCCAATCCGCCGTTCCTGGCGCATGGTCATGACGGCCGCTACGGCCAGGTCTTCCGCAACGTCATCGACAACGCGATCTCCTTCAGCCCGTCCGGCTCGAAGATCGTCGTCGAGCTCAGCCGCGCGCCGCGCAGCGGGCCATTCATCGTCACCATCGACGACCAGGGCCCGGGCATTCCCGAGGACAATCTCGAATCGATCTTCGAGCGCTTCTACTCGGAGCGTCCGACCGAGCATTTCGGCCAGCATTCGGGATTGGGCCTTTCGATCTGCCGGCAGATCATGGAGACCTACGGCGGCTCGATCTCGGCCTCCAACCGCCGTGCGCCCGACGGCCGCGTGCTGGGCGCACGCTTCACCGTGCGCGTGCCGGCCGGCGACGGCCGCAAGTGATCCTCATGCTCTTCCGGACCGCGAGCCTCCGGCTCGCTCATCTCTCTTCTCATGCTTTTTTTGCCTCTCATGCTCCTCTCCCCCTCGGGGGAGAGGTGGGTGAGGGGGTGATGCAGGAGACAATCGTGGTGCCCCCTCACCTAGCCTCTCCCCCAAGGGGGCGAGCCGGAGGCTCGCGGTCCGGAAGACCATGACGACTCGCGTCCACGCGACCTGCGTGGCGCTGCGCCGGGGCCGGGCGTGGCGCGCCGTGCTGCTGCGCGGCCCCTCGGGCGCCGGCAAGTCCGATCTCGCGCTGCGCCTGATCGAGACCGGCTGGCGCCTGGTGGCCGATGACCAGACCGAGCTCAGCCGCCAGGGCAAGCAGTTGATCGCCACCGCGCCGGCACGCATAGCCGGCATGATCGAAGCGCGCGGGCTCGGCATCGTGGAAATTTCCCGTGATCAATTGGTGAGACGCGCCCCGGTCGCGCTGCTGGTCGATCTTGCTCATCCTGAGCGAATCGAACGATTGCCCGAGCCTGCAAGCGAGATCGTCCTGGGAATCGAGCTGCCGGTCGTTTCACTGGCGCCGTTCGAAGCGTCCGCCTCTGCAAAGTTGCGCCTTGCCCTGACGCAAATCGGCGACGCATGATCGCCGCCTTCAGCCATGCCCGACAGCCCGGCGACTTCGAGTACCACCGACCAGCGCGAGACGCGCCGCCCCTTCGTCCTGGTGACGGGACTTTCCGGTGCCGGCCGCGGCACAGCGCTCGCCGCTCTTGAGGACATGGGCTACGTAGCCGTCGACAACGTGCCGTTGCCGCTGCTCGGCGATCTGATGCGTTCGACCGCCGGCAGCCCCGGCGAGATGGCGGCACCTCTCGCCTTCGGCGTCGACACCCGGACCTACGGCTTCGAACCGCACGACCTGGTGCGGCGCGTCCACGATCTTCGTCTACGGACCGATATAGCCGTCCGGCTGCTGTTTCTCGATTGCGACAGCGAGACGCTGCAGCGGCGCTACACCGAATCGCGACGGCCGCACCCGCTGGCGCCCGACCGGCCGGTGACGGACGGCATCGGCGAGGAACGCAAGCAGCTCGGCTGGGTGCGCGATTCGGCCGACGTCGTGATCGACACCTCGGCGCTGTCGCCGCATGCCTTCAAGCAGCTTCTGGTCGGTCACTTCGTTCTCGGTCGCAGCCTCGGGACGCGGCTTTCGGTGATGTCGTTTTCCTATCGCCGCGGCCTGCCGCGCGAAGCCGACCTGGTGTTCGACGTGCGTTTCCTGAAGAATCCCCATTACGAACCGATGCTGAAGCCATTGACCGGGCGCAATCAGGCGGTCGCGGCGTTCGTCGCCAGCGATCCGGGCTACCGGCCGTTCATCGATTCGCTCAAGGGCTTGGTCGGGCCGCTGCTGCCTCGTTTCGACGCCGAGGGCAAGAGCTATTTGACCATCGCCATCGGTTGTACGGGCGGCCGACACCGGTCGGTGGCGGTCGCCGAAGAGCTGGCAGGGTGGTTGCGCGGCGCGGGCCGCTCGGTCACTCTCTCGCACCGGGACGCCGAGGCAGCCGGGGAGGCTGGGGCTGGCGGTGCAGGGTAGAGCATACGAATGATTGGCATCGTACTGGTGACCCACGGCAACTTGGCGCGCGAATTCATCGCCGCCCTGGAGCACGTCGTGGGTCCGCAGCAATGCGTCGCGGCAGTCTGCATCGGGGCCGACGACGACATGGAGAAGCGGCGCGCCGAGATCCTGGAAAGCGCCAAGGCCTGCGACACCGGCGACGGGGTCATCGTGCTGACCGACATGTTCGGCGGCACGCCCTCCAACCTCGCCATCTCGATCATGGAACAGGCGCGCATCGAGGTGCTGGCCGGCGTCAACCTGCCGATGCTGGTTAAGCTCGCCTCCGTGCGCACCCGGCCGATCGCCGAGGCGGTGCGCATGGCACAGGAAGCCGGCCGCAAGTACATCACCGTCGCCTCACGCATCCTCGCCAAGGAAGCTTCGTGACGGATGATGCTACGCCCGAAGGGGCCGCGGACGCAGGCATCGGAGCGCTCAGGCGCACACTTCCCATCGCCAACAAGCGCGGCCTGCACGCGCGCGCGGCCGCCAAGTTCGTGCGCACCGCCGGCCAGTTCGACGCCATGGTGCGCGTCTCCTTCAAGGGCCAGGAAGTCTCCGGCCTCTCCATCATGGGCCTGATGATGCTGGCCGCCGGCATCGGCAGCGAGATCGAGCTCTCCTGCTCCGGCCGCCAGGCCACGGACGCCATGGCCGCCCTGTCGGCCCTGGTCGAGGGCAAGTTCGGGGAGGAGTGAGGGGGCGAGGCGACCCGGCCACCGACCGCCAGACCGACCACCACCACCTCACCCTGAGGAGCGCCCGCAGGGCGCGTCTCGAAGGGTGGGCAACGCGAACAATGGATACCGACGAACCCGGCGCATACATCTACATGCTTCGTTGCGCCGACGGCAGTTACTACGTCGGCTCAGCGCGTCGCGGACTTGAACGACGCCTGGATGAACACAATCAGGGTATCTACGGCGGCTACACGTCGACACGCCGACCGGTCACACTCGTCTGGGCAGAGCACTTTCCGAACATCACGGATGCCATTGCCGTCGAACGGCAGATCAAAGGTTGGTCACGAGCCAAGAAAGAAGCACTGACCCGTGGCGACGACGGTGCCATCCAGGACTTAGCGAAGCGACGCCGCTAGACCGCCTCTGGTTGCCCACCCTTCGAGACGCGGCCCTGAGGGCCGCTCCTCAGGGTGAGGTCGTACCCTTGCGGGCGCCTCTGTCGCTCTGCCATCCCCGCATAAAGCCTCGGGAATATCGGCATAAATTCTTGCTTATATGCGCATATGGCGCGTTGAGGCGGTGTCGGGGCGCTGATAAGACACGCCACCTCATTCATTGCCGGGAGCGCCAAATGGCCCAGGATTACGTCGTCAAGGATATCGGGCTCGCCGACTGGGGCCGCAAGGAACTCGACATGGCAGAGACCGAGATGCCGGGCCTGATGTCGATCCGCAAGGAATTCGGCCCCAAGAAGCCGCTGAAGGGCGCGCGCATCGCGGGCTCGCTGCATATGACCATCCAGACCGGCGTGCTGATCGAGACGCTGAAGGCGCTGGGTGCCGATGTGCGCTGGGCATCGTGCAACATCTACTCGACCCAGGATCATGCCGCGGCGGCGATCGCCAAGGGCGGCACGCCGGTCTTCGCCATCAAGGGCGAGAGTCTCGAGGAGTACTGGGACTACACCCACAAGATCTTCGAATGGGGCGACGGCGGCGAGCCGAACATGATCCTCGACGACGGCGGCGATGCCACGTTGCTGGTCCATCTCGGCATCCGCGCCGAGAAGGATCCGTCGCTGATCGCCAAGCCGACCAACGAGGAAGAGGAAGTCCTCTACAAGGCGATCGCCAAGAGGAACAAGGAACGTCCCGGCTGGTACGCCAAGCTCGGCGCCTCGATCCGCGGCGTCACCGAGGAGACGACCACCGGCGTGCACCGCCTCTACCAGATGGCGAAGGAAGGCCGCCTCCTGTGGCCGGCCATCAATGTCAACGACTCGGTCACCAAGTCGAAGTTCGACAATCTCTACGGCTGCCGCGAATCGCTGGTCGACGGCATCCGCCGCGGCACCGACGTCATGATGTCGGGCAAGGTGGCGATGGTCGCGGGCTTCGGCGACGTGGGCAAGGGTTCGGCCGCCTCGCTGCGCCAGGCCGGCTGCCGCGTCATGGTATCCGAGATCGATCCGATCTGCGCCCTGCAGGCGGCGATGGAGGGCTACGAGGTGGTGACCATGGAAGAGGCGGCCCCCAAGGCCGACATCTTCGTCACCGCCACCGGCAACGTCGACGTCCTCACCCTCGACCACATGAAGGCGATGAAGCACCGCGCCATCGTCTGCAACATCGGCCACTTCGACAGCGAGATCCAGATCGCCAACCTGCGTAACTTCAAGTGGCACAACGTCAAGCCGCAGGTCGATGAGGTCGAGTTCCCCGACGGCAAGCGCATCATCGTGCTGTCGGAAGGCCGCCTGGTGAATCTCGGCAATGCCACCGGCCATCCGAGCTTCGTGATGTCGGCCTCGTTCTCGAACCAGACGCTGGCCCAGGTCGAGATCTGGACCAACCCGGGCAAGTACGAAAAGAAGGTCTACACCCTGCCCAAGGTCCTCGACGAGAAGGTCGCGGCGCTGCATCTCGAGAAGGTCGGCGCCAAGCTCACCAAGCTGCGCCCCGACCAGGCCAAGTATATCGGCGTTCCCGAGGCCGGCCCGTTCAAGGGCGACCTCTACCGCTACTGATCGGCCCAGAGACCCACAGACTCCGCCTCGGAGTGGCGTGTTAGAAGTCGGCATCGGAGTACCGGTGCCGACTTTTTCTTTTTCCCTGCCCGACGAAGCCGCCACGGAGCGGCTGGGCGCCGCGCTGGCCGAGCGTCTCAGGCCGCGCGATGTCGTCGCCTTGCAGGGCGGCCTCGGTGTCGGCAAGACGACCTTGGCCCGTGCCATCCTGCGCGCCGCTTCGGGCGATCCCGGATTGATCGTGCCCAGCCCCACCTTCACGCTGGTAGAAGTCTACGACACGAGGCGCGGGGCGTTCTGGCACTTCGACCTCTACCGCCTGGAGACGCCGGATCAGGTCTTCGAATTGGGCTGGGAAGAAGCGCGCGCCGACGGTATTGCGCTGGTCGAATGGGCGGAGCGGCTCGGGATGCTGCTGCCCGCCGAACGGCTTACGGTGACGCTTGCCATGGAAGGCGAAGGGAGGCGCGCCGATCTGCGGGGGGATGCACGGTTTGGCGATTTCTGAAAGGGACAGGCTGCGCGCAGATTTCGTTCGCCGAGCCGGCTGGGGCGATGCCGGTGAGCGGCTGCTGGCCGGGGACGCCTCGTTTCGCAAATATTTCCGGCTGACCCGGCCGCGGGCTTCGGCCGTGGTCATGGACGCGCCGGCGCCGCAGGAGGACGTGCGGCCGTTCGTGCGCATCGGCCGGCATCTGATCGAGCTCGGCCTCAGCGCGCCGGCGATCCACGCCGTCGACGAGGTCAACGGCTTCCTGCTGCTGGAAGACCTGGGCGACGACACCTTCGCCCGGGTGCTGGCGGCGGGCGGAGACGAGGCCGAGCTTTACGAGCGCGCCACCGACGTGCTGATCGTGCTGCATCGGGCCGGCCCGAGCGCGGTGTTGCCGGGGCTCGGCGCCTATGCCGGCGAGGCGCTGATCGATGCCGCGATGCTGCTGCCGGAATGGTACCTGCCGGCGGCGAGCGGCCGGCCGACGCCCGAAGAGGAAGTCGCGGCCTATCGTGCCGCCTGGCACGACTGCCTCGCCAACCTGCCGACGATGGCCGATACGCTGCTGCTGCGCGACTATCACAAGGACAACCTTCTCTGGCTGCCGGCGCGCTCCGGCGTGCAGGCCTGCGGTCTGCTCGACTTCCAGGACGCCCAGCAGGGCCATCCCTCCTACGACCTGGTTTCCCTGATCGAGGATGCTCGTCGCGACGTCGCTCCTGCAGTGCACGCCGCCTGCCTCACCCGCTATATCGGCGAGACCGGCCTCGACGCCCAGGACTTCGCCGCCGGTTTTGCCCTGATGGCCGCCCAGCGCCATGCCCGCATCATCGGATTGTTCGTCCGCCTGCTGGAGCGCGACGGCAAGCCCGAGTACCTGCCGCATCTGCCGCGCGTCTGGCGCATGTTCGAGCGCGCGCTGCGGCACGATGCGCTGCGGCCCCTGCGCGCCTGGGTCGACCGCCTGCTGCCGCCCGAGTTGCGGCATATTGGAGCCACATGATCGATACCGCGATGATCCTGGCCGCCGGCCGCGGTGAGCGCATGCGTCCGCTGACCGACAAGATGCCCAAGCCGCTGATCTCCGTCGGCGGCATGCCGATGCTGGAGCACACGCTGGCGCGGCTGAAGGCGCACGGCGTGGTCAACATCGTCGTCAACGCCCATTACCTCGCCGAGCAGATCGTCGATCGGCTCAAGGGGCGTGCAAAGGTCATCGTCGAGGATCGCCTGCTCGGCACCGGCGGCGGCGTCAAGAACGCCCTGCCGTTCCTGGGCGACAAGCCCTTCCTCGTGCTGAACGGCGACGGGCTGTGGCGCGACGGACCAGTAGAGCCGGCACTCAGCCGCCTGGAAGGGCGATGGTTCTCCGACCGCATGGACGCCTTGCTGCTGCTGCAGCCGTTGCACAAGGTGATCGGGCGCGAGCCGAAGGATCGCGGCGACTACTTCATCGAGCCGCGCGGCGTCTTGCGCTATCGTGGCCAGGCGCCACTTTCGCCCTATGTTTTTGCCAGCGTCTCGATCTGCCAAGCGAGCCTGTTCCGCGATTCGCCCGATGGCCCCTTCTCCTTGCTGCAGCTTTGGAGTCGCGCCGAGGCAAAGGGCCGGCTGCACGGCGTGGTCCATGACGGCGACTGGTTCCACATCGGCACGCCGCAGGCGCTCGCCATGGCTGAGCGCGTGATGGCGGAGCGCATGCAGCCAGAAGGCGCACCCGGATGAGCGTCTTCACCATCGCCATCGACCGTCGCTTCGCCGACGAGCTGGCGATCGGCGTGCTGGCGCAACATGGCGGCGATCCGCTGGCGCTGGCCGACGTGCTGATCCTGCTGCCGACCCGTCGCTCGGTGCGGGCGCTGCGCGAGGCCTTCCTGCGCGCCGCGAACGGCAAGCCCACGGTCCTGCCGCGCATGGCGCCGTTGGGCGACGTCGACGACGGCGAATGGGAGGTGGCGTCGGGCGACGGCAGCGCGCTCGCCCTGCCGCCCGCCATCGAGCCGGCCGAGCGCGACGCCCTGCTGGCGCGGCTGGTCGCGGCCTTCACCGACGGCGAACAACCCATCGCCCAGTCTCCCGCACAGGCCCTGTCGCTGGCGCGCGAGCTCGGGCGCTTGCTCGACGAGCTCGCCATCGAGGGCATCTCCTTCGACCGGCTGGAAGGCCTGGTCGAGGGCAACTTCGCCAGCCACTGGCAACGCACGCTCAGGTTCCTCGCCATCGTCGGCGAACACTGGCCCCGGATGCTGGCCGAACGCGGCCAGATCGACGCCATTGAGCGACGCACTCGGGCAATCCGCGCCCAAGCGATACGCTGGCGCGAACGCCCGCCCGACACCCCGATCATAGCCGCCGGCTCGACGGGCTCGCAGCCCGCCACGCGCGAGCTGCTGTCGGTCATCGCCGGACTGCCGCAGGGCAAGCTCGTGCTGCCCGGGCTCGATCGCGACATGGACGAGCGGAGCTGGGAGGAGCTCGACGAGACGCATCCGCAGTTTGGCCTGCGCGAACTCCTGAAGGCGCTGGGCCGCGAGCGGCGCGACGTTGTCGAATGGCCGGATGGGACGGGAACACCCACGGCGCGCCATCTGTTGATCACCGAACTGATGCGGCCGGCCGAGACCACCGAGGAATGGGTCCGCCCGCTCGCCTCCTCGCTCGAGCACGTGACGCGCGCCGACTGCGCGACGCCGCACCAGGAGGCATTGGTGATCGCGTTGGCGCTGCGGCGGACGTTGGAAGACGAGGGCAAGACCGCCGCCTTGGTGACGCCGGACCGAGATCTCGCGCGCCGCGTTGCGGCGGAGCTGCGGCGTTGGAATATCGACATCGACGATTCCGCCGGCACGTCGCTCCTCGACGCGCCGTGCGCCGGCCTGATGCAGGCGCTGGTCGCCGCCGTCGACGAGCGCTTCGCGCCGGTCGCCCTGCTCGCCCTGTTGAAGCATCCGCTGTGCACGCTGGGCGGCGACCGCGCAGCCGTGCTCGATGCCGCGCGCCGGCTCGATCGCAAATGCCTGCGCGGGCTGAAGCCCATGCCGGGCCTGACGGCAATCCGCGCCCGGATCGACAAGGCGCGCTTCGGCGACCTGACGGACCGGCTGGCGGTGCACGAGCTGATCGATCGGGTGGAAGCGGCGACGGCGGCGCTGGCGGCAGCGATGCAAGCGGGGGCCGCGCCCGATGCCCTGCTCGACGCCACCATCGCCGCCGCCGAGACGATCGCTTCGGGCGAAATGCTGTGGTCGGGCGATGCCGGCGGAGCACTGGCCGATGCGCTCGCGGGCCTGCGCGCGGCATGGGCCGGCAACGCCGCCATAGCCGGTGGCGAATGGCCGGCGCTGCTCGCCACCATGCTCGAACCCGAGATCGTCCGCCCGGCCTTCGGTCGCCATCCGCGGCTCGCCATCTGGGGGCCGCTGGAGGCCCGCCTGCAGCGCGCCGACCTCCTGGTGCTCGGTGGGCTGAACGACGGCACCTGGCCGCCGGCGGTCGAGACCGGCCCCTGGCTCAACCGGCCGATGCGCACTGCGCTCGGCCTGCCGCAACCTGAACGGCGCATCGGACTCTCGGCGCACGACTTCGTCGCGGCGCTCGGCGCCGAACGCGTGCTGCTGACCCGGGCCGAACGCGAAGGCGGCGCGCCGACCGTGCCGTCGCGCTGGCTGGCGCGGCTCGATGCCCTGTTCGGCTATGATCCCGGTGGCAAGGCGGCGCCTCCCGAATACATCCAGCGCGGCCAGCACGAATACCTTGCCTGGGCCGACGCGCTCGACCGTCCCGGCGGCTACCGGCCGTGGCTGCGTCCCGAACCGCGGCCGCCCCTCGAGGCGCGGCCGACGCGGCTCTCGGTCTCGAGCATCGAGCAATGGCGTCGCGACCCCTACGGGCTCTATGCGCGGCGCATCCTGGGCCTGGAGGCACTCGATCCGCTCGAAGCCGAGCTCGGAGCCGCCGACCGCGGCAATGCCCTGCACGACGCACTTGATGAGTTCCTGGCCACCCATCCGTCGGGCCTGTTGCCGCCCGGTGCGCTGGCCGAGTTCGAGGCGCTGGGCGAGAAGCATCTCGGCACGTTGATGACGGCGCCCGCCGAACGCGCCTTCTGGTGGCCGCGCTTCCAGCGCCTGACGCGCTGGTTCATCGCCACCGAGAACGCGCGGCGGCAGGCCGGCACACGGCTGCTCGCCAGCGAGATCACCGGCAGCCTGACCGTCGGACCGAGCAGCCGGCCGCTCACCATCGAGGCACGCGCCGATCGCATCGACGAGATCGAGATCGGCGTCTGGGACGTGATCGACTACAAGACCGGTCGCGTACCGACCAACCAGGAGCTCGAGGCGCTGTTCGCGCCGCAGCTGCTGCTCGAGGCGGCGATGGCCGAGCGCGGCGGCTTCGACAAGATCGCCGGCAAGGCGGAGGAGGTGCATCTCTCCTACTGGCAGGCCAATGGCTTGGGCGACGGCGGCAAGGTGAGCGAGATCAAGGCGAGCGACGAGCTGGTGCCGGCGATGCTGGGCCTGGTCGAGAAGATGGCGGCGCACTTCGCCAAGCCGGGCACCCCCTACCCCGCCCTGCCGTGGTCGGCCTACATCCCCGCCTTCAACGACTACGAGCATCTCGAGCGCGTCGCCGAATGGTCGACGGCCGGCGGAGACGACGAATGAGCGTGCTCGATCCCGCTCTCGATCCTTTGGCGCTCGCCACCGATTCGCAGCGGCGCGCCACGACGCCCGGCCATTCGGCCTGGGTCGAAGCCAATGCCGGCACCGGCAAGACCAAGGTGCTGACCGATCGCGTCACGCGCCTGCTGCTCGATCGCGTCAGGCCCGAACGTATCCTCTGCCTCACCTTCACCAAGGCCGCCGCGGCCGAGATGCGCAACCGGCTGGCCGGTCAGCTCGGCCGCTGGGCGATGATGACCGATGACAAGCTCGACGAGGAGATCGAGAAGCTGATCGACCGCGCGCCGGAAGCAGTCGAGCGCGTGGTGGCCCGTCGCCTGTTCGCGCGGGTGCTCGACGCGCCGGGCGGCATCAACATCCTGACCATCCACGCCTTCTGCCAGGCGCTGCTCAAGCGCTTCCCGCTTGAGGCGGGCGTGTCGCCGGGCTTCGAAGTGCTGGACGAGGCCGACGCGCGGACGCTGCTGCGCCAGGCCCAGGACGAGCAGATGGAGGCGCTGGCACGGCCCGACGCCCCGGCTGAGCTGGCCGACGCGCTCGCTTCCGTCGCCGGCCGGATCTCGGTCGCCGAGTACGCCGAGCTGATGACCCAGCTTCTCAGCGAACGGGCCTGGTTGCTGGCGCGCATCGGCGATGAGGCCGGGCTGCGACGCCTGCGCGAGCGGCTGGCGAGCGAGCTCGGCTGCGCCCCCGACGACACGGCTGGCCAGCTCGCGAGCGATGCCTGTCTCGATCGGGCGTTCGACGCGACGGCCCTGCAGGCGGCCGCACGAGCCCTGGCCAAGGGCGGCAAGACCGACGTCTCGCGCGCCGCGCTGATCGCCGAATGGCTGGCCGATGCGGCGGGACGGCCGCAGCGGCTCGCGCGCTACAGCGAAGTGTTCTTCACGGACAAGGGCGCGATCCTGAAACGGCTGGCGAGCAAGGCCGCGATCGTGACCATGCCCGACATCGAGGAGGTGCTGCGCCGCGAGGCCGAGCGATTGGCCGCCGTGCTCGACCGCATCAACGGTGCGGCTCTGGTCGAGCGCACGCTGGCGTTGCTGCGGCTCGGCCTCGACATCGCCGGGCGCTACACCCGCGCCAAGCAGCGCCGTGCCGCGCTCGACTACGACGACCTGATCGTCGCCACGCGCCGGCTCCTGGAGAGCGCCGACAGCGCCGCCTGGGTGCTCTACAAGCTCGACGGCGGCATCGACCACGTGCTGGTCGACGAGGCCCAGGACACCAATCCCGACCAGTGGGAGGTGATCCGCCGCCTGACCGAGGAGTTCTTCGTCGGCGAGGGCGCGGTCGAGCGCACACGCACGGTGTTCGCCGTCGGCGACATCAAGCAGTCGATCTTCGGCTTCCAGCGCGCCGATCCTCGCAAGCTGAAGGAGATGCGCGAATGGTTCGCCGAGCGCAGCCGGCTCGCCGACAAGCGCTTCGTCCCGGTCGATCTCAACGTCTCCTTCCGCTCGACTCCGGCGGTGCTCGATGCCGTTGACTGGGTATTCAGCGAGCCCGACACGGTGCGCGGCCTTGCCGAGCCCAACGACGTGATCCACCTGCCCAGCCGCAAGAACGCGCCTGGCCGCGTTGAACTGTGGCCGCTCGTCAGCACCGACGAGGACGAGACCGACACGACCGAGCTGGAAAGCACGGCAAGCGCAGCGGCGGAACCGCACCAGCGGCTGGCCCGGCTGATCGCCGCCCATGCCGGCAGCCTGATCGGCAAGGAGCGGCGCGCCGGCGGCACGGGCGAGCTGCTCCACGCCGGCCATTTCATGGTGCTGGTCCGCCGGCGCAACGAGTTCGTCAATGCGCTGGTCAAGGAGCTGAAGCAGGCCGGCATCGAGGTCGCGGGTGTCGACCGCCTGAATCTCGGCGAGGAGCTGGCCGTGCAGGACCTGCTGGCCATGGCGCGCTTCGTGCTGCTGCCGCAGGACGATCTCAACCTCGCCTGCCTCCTCAAGTCGCCGTTGGTCGGACTGGGCGAGGAAGAACTGTTCACGTTGGCCTGGAAGCGCAAAGGCCATCTTTGGCGTAGCCTGCGCGAGCGCGCCCGCGCCAAGCCGTTCGCCGCCGCGCATGCCCGGCTGGCCGGCTGGCTGCGGCGCGCCGACTACATCACGCCGTTCGACTTCTTCGCCACGGCGCTGGGGCCGGAAGGCGGCCGCGTCCGCCTGCTCGAACGGCTCGGCCACGAGGCGGCCGACCCGATCGACGAATTGCTGGCGCGCGCCCTGCAATACCAGCGCGCCGAAGGCGGATCGCTGCAGGGCTTCCTGCGCTGGTTCGAGGCGGGCGGTGGCGAGATCAAACGCGACCTCGACCAGAATCGCCGCCGCGAGGTACGCATCCTGACGGTGCATGCCTCCAAGGGGCTGCAGGCGCCTATCGTCTACCTGCCCGACACGACGCGGGTGCCGCGCGACGAGGGGCGGATCCTGAGCGCCGAGGACGGCGAGGCGCGGTTGTGGGTGCCGCGCGCCGACGATGCCAACGAGGCGGCGCGCGCGTGGCGCGGCAGGGCGCGCGAGCGGGCACTCGAGGAGCAGAACCGCCTGCTCTATGTCGCCATGACGCGAGCCGAGGATCGTCTCTATGTCGGCGGCTGGTTCGGCCGGCGCAAACCCGATCGCGGCTGCTGGTACGAGCGCATCGAGGCCGGCCTCGGCGCCAGCAGCCAGGCCGAGATCTCTTCCGAAAGTCTGCAGCCGCGTGGCCGTGCCGTGCCGCGCGAGTTCGATTTCCGCGACCTGCTTCCCGACGACGGCTGGGCCGGCGAAGGCTATGAGCTGGTCAACACCGGCACCATCGATGCGTCGGAGCAGGCCGAGCTCGGCCTGGAAGCCGCGTCGGACCTTCCGGCGTGGGTGCGCGAAGCCGCGCCGGCCGAGCCCGATCCACCGGCGCCGCTCGCCCCCTCGCACCCGCTGCCGGACGAAGCGCTGGCTGGACCGCGCGCCTTCAGTCCGCTGGCGCTGGGCGATCCGCAGCGCTGGAAGCGCGGCCAGCTCCTGCACGAGCTGCTGCGCCACCTGCCGGCAACGCCACCGCCGGAGCGCGCCGCAACGGCGCGCCGCTTCCTGGCGCAGCCCGCACACGGACTGAGCGAAGAAGAGATCGCGGCCTGGAGCGGCGAAGCGCTCGCCGTCACCGAGGCGCCGGCGCACGCGGCCCTGTTTGCCGAGAGCTCGCGCGCCGAGGTGCCGCTGATCGGCACGGTGCCGACCCGACGCGGCACGTTCACGGTGAGCGGCCAGGTCGATCGCCTCGCCGTGTCCGAACGCGAAGTGCTGATCGTCGACTACAAGACCAACCGGCCGCCGCCCGAAGCCGCCGCAGAAGTGGCCCTGGCCTACCGGCGCCAGCTCGCGCTCTACCGGGCGTTGCTGGCCGAGGTCTATCCCGGCCGCACGGTCCGCGCGTTTCTCCTGTGGACGGCCGTGCCCTTGCTGATGGAGATCGACGCAAAAACCCTAGACGAATCAATGCCATACGCGGCCGCATCTTGACTCGCCCGGTGAGCGTTCCTAGCTTTGGGCGCAAGGGCGGCGCCGGTCCATCGACCGGCCTGTAGTGTTTTTGGGAGAACCCATATGACCGTCAAAGCGACCGATACCTCTTTCGAGCAGGAAGTCCTGAAGTCCGACACGCCCGTCCTGGTCGACTTCTGGGCCGAATGGTGCGGCCCGTGCCGCATGATCGGCCCCTCGCTGGAGGACATCGCCAAGGAGATGGATGGCAAGCTCAAGGTGGTGAAGGTCAACATCGACGAGAACCCGACGACGCCGTCGCGCTACAACGTCCGTTCGATCCCCACCTTGCTGCTGTTCAAGAACGGCCAGGTCGCCGCTACCAAGATCGGCGCCGAGCCCAAGCAGAAGCTGGTGAGCTGGATCAACACCGTCGTCAGCTAGGCCTCCCGGGACCGCGCGTCCTCGCGCGCTCATGAGTCATGAG
>JAEZHS010000576.1 GCA_023436825.1 Pseudomonadota bacterium
AACACTCTCAATCGACATCGATGCTCCCCGACGCTCACCGATGCCTTGAATCACAAGCCCAACCATCCCGGCAAATCGCCCAAAAGATGTGTGAATGCCCTAGCCCCCAAGGGGGAGAGGAGCTTGATTCATGAGAGTGCTAACGAAGGCCGATCGGCACGACGCTGATCGAGTTCTGCGGGCTGCCTTCGATGATGCGGTCGGTGTAGGTGAGGTAGACCAGCGCGCGGCGCTTTGCGTCGAAGAAGCGGACGACCTGGGTGGTCTTGAAGATCAGCGAGGCGCGCTCGCTGAACACCTCCTGCGGGCTCCTGACCTTCTCGACCTTGGCCGCGTCGATCGCCGCCACCTGGTGGCAGGAGATCGAGGCGTAGGGTGGATCCTCGGCCAGCCCCAGGGCGCCCTTGATGCCGCCGGTGCGGGCGCGTGAGATGTAGCAGGTGACGCCCGGCACGTCGGGATCGTCGAACGCCTCGACGACGATCTTGTCGTTGGGACCGAGCCATTTGAAGCGGTAGCCGACCGAGCCGATGTCCTCGGCCCATACCGGGGCCCAGGCCGGCAAGGCCAGCAACGACAGAAGCGTGACAAGAATCGATCGGCGCATGATCCGCTGCTCCTTCAGAGTCAGGCGACGCGCAGACCTTCCTTGGGGACCTCGCCGCCCGCTTCCTTCACCGCTTCACGATACTCCTTTTCGGAGCTGAAGGGCGCGACCTTGGGGTAGTCCTTCCTCTTGCCGGGGCGGATGTTGCCGGTCGAAGGCTCGACGATCAGCAGCTCGCCCTGGCGGCCGAGCAGCGGGATTTCGCGCTTCCAGCGCGAATAGACACGGCGCGCCGAGGCAGAGAAGTCGACGTAGGTCGTGAACTCGCTGTGGTCCTTGATGAACAGCGCCTCGTAGGTGGCGACGAACTGCTCGACGAAGGCGCGGTCGACGATCTCGAGGTTGGACATCATCCAGCAGCGATCCTCGAACACCCAGTAGGTGCCGATGCCGACGAATTCCTTCTGCCGCGTCAGGTAGGGGTAGAAGGGGAAGCCGCGGCACGCGATGGTGCGGTTGTCGCGTTCGCAATGCCGCGCGCCTTTGCAGTGGATGGCCATGCAGTCGCTGGTGAGCTCGGCCACGATCTGCCGGGTGGCGTAGTCGTAGGGCTTGAACTTCGACCACAGGTCGGTGCGGGTCTTGAGCAGGTCGAACTCGACCTTGTGCACCACGGGCACCGCGTTCTGGGTCGAGCAGCACACCGGCTCACCTCCGTTGAGGGGCGCGCACTTGCGGCCGCAGTCGAAACGCGACACCGGCGCGGTGAAGCCCTCGTAAAGGGTGGCGAAGTCCTGTGGCTTGATGGTTGCCTTGGGCATGGGCCACGCGGTGTTACTCGAATTGATTGTGAAAGAACAGTTAAGGAATTGTGTCAGTCCTGGCCAGGCCTGGCTACTGGCAGGCCCGGCTATGGGTGAGGCAACACCTGCCAGACCACGGTCTCGCGCATGCCGCGATTCTCGAGCTGAAGGGACGTCGGAATCTCATAGCGGGCGCGCTCTGAAAGGCCTTGGGCGCTGAAGTAATTGCGCCCCGGATCGCCGAGCAGCACCAGGCGACCGAGCCGCGCGTGGCTGCGTAGCCAGGCCAGTGCGCGCGCCGACATGTCGCGCTCGTAGCAGACGTCGCCTGCGATCACCACGTCGGCGGCTGGCGCGCCATCGGGCCCGGCCAGCCAGTCTTCCCGGCTGACCTCGAAGGACAGTGCATTGGCCTTGGCGTTCAGCTGGGCTGCGACCAGCGACAGGGCATCGATGTCATTGGCCAGCACGGAGGCCGCACCGACGCGCGCCGCCGCCATCGAGGAAACGCCGGAGCCTGCGGCGAAGTCGATCACGCGCTTGCCGCGCACCTCATCGGGATTGTCCAGAAGATAGCGCGCAATCGCCTGGCCGCCGGGCCAGCAGAAGGCCCAGTAGGGCGGGTCGATGTTCTGCTCCTCCAGCCACGCCTCGGTGGCCTGCCAGATCGGCACGTACTCGCTGGCGAGCCACAGCCTGAACTCCGGCACCATGGCCGGCGCCTCGAGTGCGGTATTCGCTCGGATGAAGCCTTCGGGGTCGGCGGGGAGGCGAGACACTAGATGTCATCCCTCGCGGCGTGCGCTCTCATCCGAGGTGCCCGGCGACAATGGCCGCGGTCAGCAGCAGGCCGAGCCAATTGTTCGACTTGAACCTCATCAGGCAATTGGCCGGGTCGTCCGGCTTCAGAAGAGCGATCTGCCACGCAAAGTGCAGGGCGATCACGAGCAGCAGCGCGAAGTACCAGGGACCGAGCGCTGCGAGATGGCCGGCCAGCGCCCAGGCGACGAGGGCCAGCACCGCGAACAGGGTGAGCCAGCGCCGCGGCGCGTCGGCAAACCGGCGGGCGGTCGAGCGCACGCCGATGATGGCGTCGTCGCGCTGGTCCTGCATGGCGTAGATCGTGTCGTAGACCAGGGTCCAGGCAACGCCGCCGACATAGAGGGCGACGGCGCCCCAGGAGAGCGTCCCGGTCACCGAGGCATATCCCACGAGTGCTCCCCAGTTGAAGGCGAGCCCCAGCACGACCTGCGGCCAGTAGGTGAAGCGCTTCATGGTCGGATAGATCGCGACCAGCACCAGCGACAGCAGCGCCACGCCGCCGGCGAACTTGTTGAGCTTGAACAGGATCGCCACGCCGACCAGCGACTGCAGCACCATCCAGATCAATGCGTTGCGCAGCGTCACCTCGCCAGCGGGCAGCGGCCGGCTGCGCGTGCGCTCGACCTGGGCGTCGACCTTGCGGTCGACGATGTCGTTCCAGGTGCAGCCCGCGCCACGCATGGCCAGCGCGCCGATGAAGAACAGCGCCATCCAGCCGATCAGCCGGCCCCATTCGGACGCCGTGCCCAGCGCCGCCGACCACCAGCAGGGATACATCAGCAGCCAGATGCCGATCGGCCGGTCCCAGCGCGCCAGCCTTGCGTAGGGCCGCGCCCAGGGCGGCAGGTAGCGCAGCGACCAGTGCTGCAGGTTTATGTCGGTGAAGCCGGTTGTCCGGTCGGCGGTCATGGCGGCATCATGCAGCGATGGTCGGGCAAACTCCATGAGCCTCTCGCGTCTGTTCGTCGCTGCGGACCTCGCCGCCGGCATCGAAGCGCCGCTCGACGAGGCTCAGGTCCACTATCTGCGCCATGTCATGCGCCGTCCCGATGGCGCGCCGTTGTTGCTGTTCAACGGCCGCGACGGCGAATGGCGCGGCACGCTGGAGGGACGCGGCAAGAAGGCAGCTGTCGCGCAGGTCGCCGAACGCACGCGCGAGCAGATCGTCGAACCCGACATCTGGCTCTGCTTCGCGCCCTTGAAGCGCGCACGCATCGATTATGTCGCCGAAAAGGCCACCGAGCTCGGCGTTGCCGTCCTGCAGCCGATCCTGACCCATCACACCATCGTCGATCGGGTCAATGTCGAACGCCTGCGCGCCAATGCCGTCGAAGCGGCCGAGCAGACCGAGCGGCTGAGCGTGCCCGAGGTGAGGGCGCCCCTGGAGCTCGGCCGGCTGCTCGATGAGTGGCCGGCCGAACGACGCTTGCGGGTGTGCGACGAGAC
>JAEZHS010000606.1 GCA_023436825.1 Pseudomonadota bacterium
AGAGCCAGTCCGGCGTCTTCTCGTTGAAGGCGCCGAGGATGCGCGGCTTGTCGGGATCGCCCGAATGGCGCTCCAGCAGCATCTCCGCCTCCTCGCGGCCGTCGCGGCCGAAATAGGCGTGCAGCAGGTAGACCATGGCCCACAGATGCCGGCCTTCCTCGCAGTTGATCTGGAAGAGGTTACGCAGGTCGTAGAGCGAGGGCGCCGTCTTGCCGAGAAGCCGCTGCTGCTCGACCGAGGCGGGCTCGGTGTCGCCCTGGGTCACGATCAGACGGCGTAGCGTCGAGCGCAGCTCGCCCGGAACCTCCTGCCACACCGGCTTGCCCTTGTTGTCGCCGTAGGCGATCACGCGATTGGGGTCCTGGCCGGCGAGGAAGATGCCCCAGCGATAGTCCGGCATCTTCACGTAGCCGAAGTTGGCCCAGCCATTCGCTTCGGCCGAGATGGCGGTGCGCAGATAGACGTCGAAGTTCAACGTCCCGTCCGGCCCCATGTCCTTCCACCAGTCGAGGAAGCGCGGCTGCCAGTTCTCCAGCGCGCGCTGCAGGCGGCGGTCGCTCGAGAGGTCGACGTTGTTGGGAATGCGCTGGGTATAGTCGATGGACATGTCGTGCTCCCTTAAGCGCGCTTGCGGTCGTACTTGGATTGCTTGCCCGTGCCGTAGAGCTTCAACGCGCCGTCGGGTCCGGTCGCGTTGGGCCGCTGGAAGATCCAGTTCTGCCAGGCCGACAGACGGGCGAAGATCTTGGTCTCCATGGTCTCGGGCCCGGCGAAGCGCAAGTTGGCTTCCATGCCTATGAGGCCGTCGGGCGAGAAGCCGGCACGTTCCTCGATGGCGAGACGCACCTCGTCCTCCCAGTCGATGTCGTCGGGCGTGAAGGTGACCAGGCCGAACTGGTCGGCGGCTTCGGCGTCGATGGCCTCACCGATCTCGTCCTTGAGCTCGTCGAGCTTCTTGGGCTCGGCAAGGAAACGAGTCGCGAGGCGCGTCAGGCCGTTGCCCATGGGGTAGGGGCCGAAATTCATCGGCGTCAGGCGGATCGTGGCGGCTTCCTGGTTGGAGCCCTCGAAGGTCCCGTCCAGCATGTAGGAGCGGTCGGCCGCCAGTACGATCTCGAACAGGGTGCCGGTGAAGCAAGACCCCGGCCCGACCAGGGCGATCAGGCTGCGCGAGCTCACATCCAGCCGCTTCAGGGTGCGTTTCCAGTAGAGCACGACCTCGCGCACCAGCCAGTTCGACGCTTCTTTGGCGAGCAGCGCGTCATAGGCCTCGACCAGGTCGGCATCGCCCTGGCTCTGCAGGACCCAGGTACCGATCTCGGTTTCGTTCAGCCTGAGATGCATCATGGCGTCGTCGAGCTCGCGCGCCAGCGCCAGCGGCCAGAAGGCGGCGCCCTGGGCGTGAACGCCGGCGGCATCGGCCGGTGGCGCGGCGGACGGACCGTTTACGCGGAACTTTGCGGCGCGGCGCTCGCGGTCGATCTCGACCGTGAGATGGCTGTAGCGGATCGTGTCGCCCTCGATCGCGCGCTCGACGTCGGGCAGGGCGATGCCCTTGGCATCCTTGGGCCGGCTCGACTTTTTAGCGACCTCTTCGGCGACCTTCTTCGTCTCGTCTGAAAGCTTGCTGGGCGGGATCAGCTTGTCGACTAGGCGCCAGTCGCGCGCCCGCCTGCCGCGCACGCCCTCGGCGGTGGTGCAGAAGAAGTCGGCGTGGTCGCGCCGCACCATCCGCTTGTCGACCAGGCGCGTCAGGCCGCCGGTGCCGGGCAGCACGGCGAGCAACGGCAGTTCGGGCAAGGACACGGCGCTCGATCCGTCGTCGGCCAGCAGGATCTGCTCGCAGGCCAGCGCCAGCTCGTAGCCGCCGCCGGCCGCGATGCCGTTGATGGAGCAGATATAGGTCTGGCCAGAATGTTGGCTGGCGTCTTCGATGGCGAGCCGCGTCTCGTTGGTGAACTTGCAGAAGTTCACCTTGTGATCGTGGGAGGAGAGGCCAAGCATGTTGATGTTGGCGCCCGAGCAGAAGATGCGGTCGCGCTGAGAGCGGATGACGACGGCGCCGACCTCGGGATGCTCGAAGCGCAGGCGCTGCACGGCATCCGCCAGCTCGATGTCGACGCCGAGATCGTAGGAATTGAGCTTCAGCTTGTAGCCGGGGCGCAGCCCGCCATCCTCGTTCACGTCCATGGTGAGGTAGGCCACGCCGCCCTCGGTGCTGAGCTTCCAATGGCGGTAGCGGTCGGGCGCGGTGCGGAAGTCGATGGGCGTATCGGGCTTGCCGTTTTCCATGGGCGCGTTCCCTATTTGCGTAATTCGGTACTGAAATACCTATTTACTTTTCCCACCGCAAGCGCATTCTAGTCCCCGACATATGGTCGCGATCCGCCCCGCTCAAGCCTCTGATCTTCCTGCGATTTCGGCGCTGGACGCGCGGCTGACCGGCCTGGACAAGCCGGATTACTGGCGCGACATGCTGGCGCCCGAGCGCAATCTCCTGATCGCCGAGAGTGAGGGCGGCAAGCTTCTGGGCTTCATCGCGGGCGAGGTCCGCGCCTGGGAGTTCGGCCAACCGGCGGCGGGCTGGGTATTTGCCATCCAGATCGAGCCCAAGCAGCGCGAGCACGGCGTGGCGAGTGCGTTGTTCGCGGCGCTGGTGACGCGCTTCCGCGAGAAGGGCGTGACACGCGTGCGCACCCTGGTCGACCGCAAGGACCATCTGATCCTGTCGTTCTTCCGGGCCCAGGGCATGGTGGCCGGGCCGTCGCTGCAGCTCGACATGGATCTCCAATGAGGCGAGCTCCAATGAGGTGGGGGGCGTGAAGCTCCAAACGGGCACCCGGCTCGGCCTCTATGCGGTGCTCGAGCTGGCACGCGATCCCGAGCGCACCCTGTCGGCCGCCGACCTGGCCGAGCGTTTCGGCGTGTCGACCCATCATCTGGCCAAGGTGCTGCGCACCCTGGCGACCGCCGGCCTGGTGCGCGGCGGCCGTGGCGCGGCCGGCGGCTATCGCTTCACCGGCAATCGCCGGCGCACGACCCTGATGGACATCGTCGCCCTGTTCGAACCCGCGCCCGGCCAGCGCGCCAAGGAGCCGGGAGAGGAGACCGACATCGGCACGGCCCTGCAGCGCGTGCTCCTGGAAATCGACGAGATCGCCGAAGCGACCTTGCGGTCCATCAGCCTGGAGACCATGCTGAAGCCGAGGCGGTGATGCGCACCCTCGTGCTCTCGATTGTGGCCGTGGCAAGCCTGCTGGCGCTGCCGGCGGGCGCACAGACGAGTTGCGCGCCGGGCGACCGGCCGATCGACCCATACTACGAGAACGACACCCTCGCCGAGTGGCCGCAGGAGGCGCAGCGGTTCAAGAGCATTGCGGAGCTCGTATCGCGGCAACGCGATCGCCTGCGGCTGGCGCTCGACGGCGGCAGGTCGGTCGAGCTGGTCGACTGTCCTTACGGCGACGACGGCTACCACTTCCTCTACGAGCGCTACGACCAGGCCGGCCGCTTCTACGTCGTGCGCAAGTCGTCGCATGACGATTTCTCGTACACGCTGGTGTCGATGCCGACCGGCCGGCTGTTCACTGTCTATGGCGCACCGGTGTGGACGTCGGAGAAGTCGAGGTTCCTTACCGTCGCCTGCTCGCTGCAGCCGGCGCGCGGCGCGCTCGTCATTCACGCAATGGATGGCGCGGAGCTGGCGAAGGAGGCGGAGTTCGACCTGCCGTGCGACACCGAAAGCTGCTCGGCGCGCTGGGATCATCAGTCGTGGATCTCGGTCACCTGCGCGCCGCGCGACGGTAGCGGCAAGAAGGGCAAGGAGTTCGTGCTGATGCGCGGGACCAACGGCGCCTGGAACAGGTTCGGCCGGTGACAACTGCGGCGGCATTCTACCCGGGGGCACTCCAAGGGTCGATGAGGTCGATGCCGAGGCCGTGGAAATCGCCAACGTTGCGCGTGGCAATGGAGCATTCGTTGGCAGCAGCTATACCGGCGATCTGCAGATCGGCGAGCTTGATGGAGACTTGATGCAGCGGTGAGCCGCCGCTCCTGGCAAGCGCGAACAAGCTCGCCGCGGCCCGTGCCGCCGTCTGATCAAAGGGAAGAATACGCGGCCCGAATCTTTCAATTGCGAGCGAAACGGCACCATGGAGTCGCTCGCGGCGGCGTCTGGTGGGTAGGGACTGAACGCCGATCTCAAGCTCGAGAATGGTGATCGTCGAGATAGCGCAAGCGTCGAAATGGGCGTCCAACCAAGCCAGCACCGAGGCAGCAGGGCGAGGTCTCAGCGGTTCGGACACCACGTTGGTGTCGAGCAGGATCACGCTTGATCACTCGAAGTCGACGCGTCGTGGCGGCGCGGAGCGAACCTTGGCGAGGATCTTGGACAAATCGGCGCCAGGACGGCTGATGGATGCGAGCCACGTGCCGAACCCGGCCTTTTCCTGCGTCGCCGGCCTGTCTTCCCGAGCGATGTTTTCGAGGGTTTCCCTCAGTTCAGCCTCCAGGCTGCGGCCGTGGCGCTTGGCGCGCCGCCGCAGGCGTTCTTTCGCCTGGGCGCTCACGTTTCGGATCAGGATATCCGGCATTTCGATCCTCGATTGATATCATGATATCAATCGGTGACGGATCGGTCAATCAGGCCTTCGCCCAGCCGTCGCGTGTCTGCGGCAGCTTCTTCTTCAGCAGCGCGCCGGCGACGACGTTGCGCAGCACTTCCGCCGTGCCGCCGCCGATGGTGAACATGCGCACGTCGCGCGCCATGCGCTCCAGAGGCAGTTCGCGCGAATAGCCGCGGGCGCCGAAGAACTGCAGGGCGTCGTTCACGACCTGGATGGCGCTTTCCGAGGTGAAGACCTTGGCCTGCGCGGCCAGCAGCATGTCGGGGAAGCCGCCTTCGCCCGAGCGGGCGGCGTCGTAGACCAGCGCCTGCGCCGCCCTGAGCTTGATCGACATGTCGGCGAGCTTCCATTGCAGGCCCTGGAACTCGTTGATCGGCCGGCCGAACTGATGGCGCTTCTCCGACCAGTCGAGTGCCAGCTGATAGGCGCCCTCGGCAATGCCGAGCGCGACGGTGGCGGCGCCCACGCGCTGGCTGTTGTAGGCATTCATCAGGTCGGCAAAGCCCTTCTTCAGGCCGCGCGGCGGGATTACCAGCGCCGAGGGCGGCAGCTCCATCTCCTCGAAGTCGATGACCGCCTCGGGAATGCCGCGCAGGCCCATCGTCGGCTCGCGCTTGGTGATTTTTAGCCCGGCGGTCTCGTCCCGGATGGCCAGGAAGCCTCCGATGCCTTCCTCGTTGCCTTTCTCGTCGTAGACCTTGGCGAAGATCAGATGCAGGCGGGAAACGCCGCCGCCGGTGATCCAGTGCTTGCGGCCGTTCACGACGTAGCGGTTGCCCTTCTTGTCGGCGCGCGTGGTCATGCCGTTGGCGTCGGAGCCGGCCTCGGGCTCGGTGATGCAGATAGCGGGCTTGTCGCCTGCCAGCACCATGTCGGCTGCGAGCTTCTTCTGCTCCTCCGAGCCGTAGGCCATCACCGCGCTGATTGCGCCCATGTTGGTCTCGACGGCGATGCGGCCGGTGACCGAGCAGGCCGCGGACAGCGCCTCGATGACCAGCACGGCGTCGAGCCAGTTCCTGCCCTGGCCGCCATACTGCTGCGGGATGGTCATGCCCAGGAGCTTGGCGTCCTTCAGGAGCTCGACATTGTCCCAGGGATACTGCTCGGTGCGATCGACCTCGGCGGCGCGCCTGGCCACCGGTCCCGCCGCCAGCTCGCGCACGCGCGCCTGCAGCTTCAGTTGATCGGGGGACAATCCAGACGCGTTCATCACTTCATCCTTGGCCAAGGTGGTCGACGCTGAAGACGATAGCGGCATCGGTGCGGCCGCGCACCGCGACACTGCCGAGGTCGGTGAAGACGAACTGGTCGCCACAGGCCTCGCGCGTGGTCTTCGAGACGAGAATGCGCGTGCCGTAGTCCTTGTTCAACTGTTCGAGCCGCGCCGCGAGATTGACCGTGTCGCCCAGCAACGTGAAGGTCAGGCGCCGGCCGGCGCCAACCGATCCGCCGATCACGTGGCCCGTGCTGATGCCGATGCGGGTGACGAGCGCCCAGCCCATGTCGCCGAAGGTACGGCTGCCGACGGCGCGCTGAATGTCGATGGCGGCGCGCACCGCCGCGCAAGCATGGTTATCGCAGGCGAGCGGCATGTTGAAAGACGCGAACAGGCCGTCGCCGATGAAGGTGTTGACGACGCCGCCATGGGCGCGGATCGGGTCCAGCACCGTCTCGAGATATTCGTTGAGTACGGCGACCAGCTCATGCGGCGCCAGGTATTCGGCGATGGTGGTGAAGCCCGCGATGTCGGTGAACAGGATGGTGGCCTCGCGCGTCTCGCCGGCCAGTACGCCTTCGCCCTCGCGCTGCAGGATGGTGGCAGCGACGTTCTCGTCGACATAGCGGCCGAAGGTTTCGCGAAAGCGTTCACGCTCGCGAAGGCCCTCGACCATGGTGTTGAACTGGCCGGTGAGCTCGCCGATCTCGTCGTTGGAGGTCACCGGGACACGCTCGCTGAGATCGCCTGCGGCGACTCGGGCCATGGCTTGCGACAGGTTGCGGATCGGCCTGAGCAGTGAGTTCGTGATGAAATAACCCGAAATGGCGATGGCGATCAGAGTGATGCCGACCACGGTCGTCACCTCGACCTTCAGTCGGTCGCCTTCGTAGGAGAACAGGGCGACGATGATCGAGGCCAGCGGAGCGATCGAGATCACCAGCAGGGCGACGACCAGCTTCAGCGTGTAGCTGCCGAAGTACAGGGCGAGGTTGCGGCCGTCTTGGCGGAAGATGAAGGTGCAGAGGCCGGTGAGATAGTCGGTGATGACGAAGTAGGTATAGGTGAAGAAGAAGACCGGCAGGACGACGCTGAGCGTGATGACTTGGGCGAGCGAGGGCCGCGGTACGCCGGTCATGGCCGGGTCGGTCAGGAAATAGGTCGATCCCAGGCGGAAGAGGGTGACCAGCAGCTCGAGGATGCCCACGACCTGGGCGGTGCGCAGGGGAAGCTGAGTGATGCGCCGTTGCGCCTGCTCGAAGGTCGCCTTTCCGTCGAGGTAGAGTTGGATGGGCGCAAACTGCCAGATTGCCAATACGTAGTTCACACCGAGCAGCAGGACGAGGCTGATGCCGACCGAGCGTGGCGCAAAGCTCCATGCGCCCTGCAGCGCGACGAAGATGAGGTTGAAGGCGATGTCGACACCCGCCGCCGACACCGTCATCAGGAGGTAGCGCCGGCGGATCGCGGCGATTTCGGCCGTCGGCGCGATCGGGCTCACGTCACCGGCCCGACGCGATAGACTACGACGTCGTGCTCGTGGCCGCGCACGTCGACCGTGCCCAGCTTCTCGCAGTCGGTGGAACCGGCGGCCCGCACCGTGCTTTCGGTGGCCAGGATGCGGGTCCCGAACTGCTTGTTGAGCTGCTCGACACGCGAGGCGACGTTCACGGCATCGCCGAGCACCGTGTAGTTCAGCCGGTTATCCGTGCCGATGGTGACGCCGATCACCGTGCCGGTATTGAGGCCGATGCGCGTGCGCAGCGCGGCATGGCCGGCGAGCGGGCCTTCGTCGAGCGCCTGCTGGATCTCGATCGCGGCGGCGATTGCGGCCGCGGCGTGGTTCTCGCAGGGCAGCGGGAGGTTGAAGGTGGCGAACAGGCCGTCGCCGATGAAGCTGTTGACGACACCGCCATGGCGCTGGAGCACCGGCACGTCGGCGCCGAGATAGGCGTTCAGCACGGCCGCGACCTCGGCCGGCGCCAGGCGCTCGGAAAGGCCGGTGAAGCCCTCGATGTCGGTGAACATCAGCGTCGCCTCGGCGGTGGTGTCGGCGACACGACCGGCGCGATCGCGATTGTCGAGGATCGCGGTGGCGACGCTCGTGCTGACGTACTTGCCGAACGTGTCGCGCAGGTACTGGCGCTCCGACAGGCCCTCGACCATCTCGTTGAAGCGGCCGGCGGCGTGGCCCATTTCGTCATCGGACGTCACCGGCAGGCGGACCAGGTAGTCGCCCTTGGCGACCTGCCGCATGCCGTAGTCGAGCCGGGCAACCGGGCGGCTGAGCGCATGGTTGACCCAGAAGATCATGAACAAGGTGCCGACGATGGTGGCGACGACGTCCATCGTCGCCTCGCGCAGCAGACGCGGGCCGCTGTAGCTCGCAATGTCCGCCGACAGCAGGATCACGCCGGCGAAGGCCATGAACAGCAGGGCGACCGAGACCTTGCGGCGAAAGCGGCCGCGGAAGACATGGATGTTCACGTTGCGGGTCAGGAACAGGCGCTCGCAAAGCTGGTCGAGATAGGCGCTGACGACGAAGAAGATCAGCAGGACGTTGAATCCCGTGCCGACCACGAACGAGGCGACCAGGTCCAGCCGGGTCGGATCTTCCTGCATGGCGTCGACGTCGATGCCGAGCTGGCGCGACAGCATCCTGACCGCCAGCATCGGCACGTAGCACAGCACCATGACCAGGGCCGACCGGCGCGGCAGGCTTGTCAGCGCGTCCTCGATGTCGGCAAAGGAGACTTCGCCGGCGATGAAGCGGCCGATCGGCCGGACCAGGAAATAGGCGCCGATGCCGACGCCGAGCAGGAGGAAAGCCGCCGACATCGCCACGTTCGCCGGCAGGAGATCGAATTCCCGGTGCATCACCGCGTAGACGATCAACGTGACCATGTCGATCGCGAACGGCACGGCCATCGCCAGGTAGTAGCGGCTGATCACGCCCTGGGCGGCGAAGCTCGGCGCCGCGTCGGTCGATGCGGTCATGCCCGCGGGTTATAGAGCGGATCGGGGACGAGCGGAACGTGCAATCATTTACCTCCCCTTCGCGGATCCGGCGAAGGGGAGGAAAGCTGATCTATGCCGTCACTTCACGCGCGGTGATGCGGTACTTGAACTTGTCGGGGTCGAGCGAATCGAGGAAACCCGCCTTGTTCTCGGCCTGCGGGTACATCAGGAAGGGGATGGCCGCTTCCTTGGAGCCCGGAAGCTTCACGTCGTGTGCCGTGTTGAAGGCGACCCAGTTGCCCTCCCACGAGCCGAACAGCGCCTTGCGCGCGGCCATGACCTTGGGATCGTTCATGCCGAGCTTGCCCGGCGGCTCCTCGAGCACGACCTTGCGCACGTCGGCCGGGTCGACCGGCGTCCAGCCGCTGCCCGACAGCCAGACCTCGGCGCGACAATGCTGCGCCTTGCTGACGTTCTCCGAACCCGCGCCCAGGGCCTTGAAGCCGTACTGCGAGGGCATGACGCGGATGCCGTAGACGTCGCGCGCCGGCAGGCCGACAGAACGGGCGAGACCGACATACAAGGCATTGAGGTCGGCGCACTTGCCGTTGAGGTTGCCGGTCTTGATCATGGTGGTGATGTCGCCGACGCCGCAGCCCAGGGTCTCCGGATTGCGGAAGGTGTTTTCCACCACCCATTCGTAGATGGCGCGCGCCTTGGCGACGTCGTCCTTCTTGCCCTTGACGATGCCCTCGGCGGTCTCCTTCACGAGACCATCGGTCGGCAGCAGTTCGGTTGCGGCAAGGTTGAGGTTGCGCTCGGCGTCGCTGAGCGGTGCCGCGTTGCCCTGGCCCGGCACCAGGGAGCGGTCCTGCGCCTGGATCTGCGCGATGACCTCGATCATCGGCGACTGCTGGTCGGCCGCCCATTCCACACGCAGCATCTCCGCGCCGTATTTCGGATCCTTCACGCGCTCGGCGACCTTGGCATTGCCGGTCCAGGTGACGTTCCCCGGACGTTGCCAGTCGGCGGCCTCGAAGGTCGGCAACGGAATCCATGCCTTGGCGGCACCCGCCGCCGGCTCGATGCGCGCGACAACCGCATAGGTCCGCCAGCCCTTGGGAATAGGCGAGTAGTTTGCCTGCGCGGAGGCCAACCGTGGTGCGAGACCCAGCGCCCCTGCGGCGACGCCGGCTTTCAGCATGTCACGACGATTCATTTGAGTCCCTTCCCTTGGCTGAGGCTGCCGGGGAAAGCGGGCGACCCGTCGACGGGCTGGCCCAGCCATCCCGGACCGATCCGCATCGCACGCGACAGCGGCCGTACCGGAGGGGGAGGATTGCAGGGGAGCCCGGCGGCCGTCAATGCTGGGAGCGCGATGCTCGTGCTCTTCCGGAC
>JAEZHS010000632.1 GCA_023436825.1 Pseudomonadota bacterium
GCCGCTCGATGAACACCATCGGATCGCCACGCGACAGCAGCATGGCGCGCCGGAAGTACTCCTCCATCTGCGGGCCCAGCACCAGGCCCAGCAGGAACGGCGCGCCCTCGCAGCCCAGCCGCACGAACACGTAGCCCAGCACGCCGAAGAGCGCGACCATCACCACATGGAAGGTCGAGTTCTGCAGGCTGTAGGCGCCGATGCAGCAGAACAGCAGGATGGCCGGGGCGAGGAAGCGGTAAGGCACGGTGAGCAGCTTCACCCACATGCCGATCATCGGCAGGTTGATGATGACCAGCATCAGGTTGCCGATCCACATCGAGGCGATCATGCCCCAGAAGAGGTCCGGCTTCTTGGTCATGACCTCAGGCCCGGGCTGGATGCCCTGGATGATCATGGCGCCGACCATCAAGGCCATCACCGCGTTGGACGGGATGCCGAGCGTGAGCATCGGAATGAACGACGTCTGCGCCGCGGCGTTGTTGGCCGATTCCGGCGCGGCGACGCCCTCCACGGCGCCCTTGCCGAAGCGTTCCGGCGTCTTGGAGATCTTCTTCTCCAGCGTATAGGAGGAGAAGGCGCCGAGCGTCGGGCCGCCACCAGGGAGCACGCCAAGGGCTGCGCCCAGGGCGGTGCCGCGGATGGCCGCGGGAATGGCCCGCCGCATTTCCTCGCGCGTCGGCCACAGCGAGCCGACCTTGATGGTGCCGCTGGAGCGCGACAAGTGTCGTTCGAGGTTGACCACGATCTCGGCGATGCCGAACAGGCCCATGGCGATGGGCGCGAAGTCGATGCCGTCCGACAGTTCGGGGATGTCGAAGGTGAAGCGCTGGGCGCCGGTATTGACGTCGGTGCCGATCAGGCCGAACAGCAGGCCGAGGAACACCATGGCGATCGCCTTGATGACCGAGCCGCTCGCAAGCACGACGGCGGCGACGAGGCCGAGCGCCATCAGCGAGCAGTAGTCGGCCGGGCCGAATTTCTGCGCCATGCGCGTCAACGGCTCGGCGAACATCACGATGATCAGCGTGCCGACGGTGCCGGCGAAGAACGAGCCGACGGCCGAGATCGAGAGAGCGGCACCGGCGCGCCCGTTGCGCGCCATCTGGTAGCCGTCGAGACAGGTCACCACCGAGGCCGATTCGCCCGGCAGATTGACCAGGATCGAGGTCGTCGAACCGCCGTAGGAGGCGCCGTAATAGATGCCGGCCAGCATGATCAGCGAGGCGGTCGGCGGCAGGTGGAAGGTGATCGGCAGCAGCATGGCGATGGTCGCCACCGGACCGATGCCGGGCAGAACGCCGATCAGCGTGCCGAGCATGCAGCCCAGCAGCGCGTAGGTCAGGTTCTGGAAGGAGACGGCAACGCTCAGGCCGAGCGCGAGGTTCTGCAGAAGATCCATGTCACCAAATCCCGCGCACGATGTAGATGTTCATGCCCAATCCGACCTTGAACACCAAGGTACACAGGACCGCGAGAACCACCATATTGCCGATGACCTCCGTCAGCTTGAATTCCTCGCCGCCCAGCGAGGCAATGAGAACCAGCACGACCAGCGACGGCAGCAGGCCGGCGCGCTCGAACAGCAGTGCGAACAGCACGATGCCGACTGTCACCATGGTGATCGGCTTCCACTTCGGCGCTTCGACCGGATCGTCGGGCTCGGCACCGGGGCGGCCGAAGAACGAGACCAGGACCATCAGGATGATCACGTCGATCACCAGCAGGGTGGAGACCATGAACGGGATGGTCATGGTCTTGAAGGCCTGCTGGTTTGCTGGGCCCAGGATGTCGTTCGCGATGATGTTGGCGCCCCATGGGATCATCGCGAAGGCGAACGCGGCGACCGTCAGGCCGGCCACCGGGATCCAGTAGCGCTCCTTCTCCGCGCGATCGGCCGTGCGGTACAGAGTCGCCAGGACGATGATGCTGCCGAGACTCAACAAGATGAAAGAAAGCATGCGCGGCACGTAGCCTGGTCCCATGCGGACCGGCGTTCCGAGTGCCAACTTCTGGCCGAAGTACAACGCCGCCATTCCGAAGGCGATGAACATCAGCCCGGACAGTAGGTCCTTGCTCAGGAATCGAATCAACGATGCCTCCCCGAAGCGCTTTTCCCTGACGATTTGTTGTTGGGCCCAACCCGTGGCCGAATACAAGACCTAAATAAACACAATTCCGCCTCGTTGCCCAAGAGCGATTTGACCCACGCTGGCGCGAAGCAGCGACAAACAGCGGCCGGCATGCAAGGCAAAGAAGCATCGACACACGCGACCGAAGTGCAGTTGGCTGGCGTCGCCGCGACAAAGAGCGCGGGCGCGTTGAAGCGAGAATGTCGAGTCCGCTCTCGCGATCATGGAGTTGAACGCAACCGCGAGCGCGGCCCGCACGCAGCTCATGACCAAAGTCGGTCACAACATCTGCCCTCCGACGGACCGTCGAAGGCGACGATGAGCGAATTGTTATGCCCAACTTCCAGGCAGGCTGTAGCGAGCAGGCCTGGAGCGAAATTCACACAGACTGCAATTCTCTTTCCATGATCCTGTAGCCAGGGGACGACCCAGCCTACCAAAGGACATTGCATGGGACGGACGGGACGAGCACACTCACGGCCAATGTGAATGACCGTTCAGGGGCTTCCGGGTGGCGCGGCGAGGGGCTGAATATATTGGCACGATGGAGGTGCAGGAGAAGCACCGTTTCGACGATCGGTCGCTCGCCCAGTTCATGGCGGCCCGCGTCGAGGGCTTCGTACCCCCGGTAAGGGCCGAGCAGTTCAAGGGTGGCCAGTCCAACCCGACCTACCGCCTGACCGACGGCGCCGGCCGGCGCTACGTGATGCGGCGCAAGCCGCCCGGCAAGCTGCTGCCGTCCGCCCATGCCGTTGACCGCGAGTTCCGCGTCATCTCGGCCCTCAACAAGACCGACGTGCCGACGCCCAGGGCCTACGCCCTCTGCGAGGATGACAGCGTGGTCGGCACCGCTTTCTACATCATGGAGTATTGCGACGGGCGGGTGCTGTGGGATCCACTGCTGCCGGAACTGCCGAGGGAAGCCCGGCTCGCCATCCATCGCGCGAAGTTCGAGACCCTGGCCCGCCTGCATGCGGTCGACTATGCGGCCCTGGGCCTTGCCGACTTCGGCCGGCCAGGCAGCTACGTGGCGCGGCAGATCTCGCGTTGGGGCAAGCAGTACAAGGCGTCGGAGACCGAGAAGATCGAATCGATGGACCGGCTGCTCGACTGGCTGCCGGCGCATCTGCCGGCCAACGACGAGACCGTGCTGGTGCACGGCGACTATCGCCTCGACAACATGATCTTCCATCCGACCGAGCCCCGGGTGCTCGGCATCATCGACTGGGAGATCTCGACGCTCGGCGATCCGCTGGCCGAGCTCTCCTATCTTTGCATGCTGTGGCGCACGCCCAAGGACTGGGGCGGGCTCGAGGGGCACGACCTCGCGGCCCATGGCCTGCCGACCGAGCGGGAGATGGTGGCCTACTACTGCGAGCTCGCGAAGCGCCCGCCGCCCGATCCGGCGCTCTGGGAATTCTACATGGCCTACAATCTTTTCCGTGTGTCGTGCATCCGCCAGGGCGTCTATGCCCGTGCACTCGACGGCACGGCTTCCAACATGCGCGCCGCGGAGTCGGGCAAGCTGGTGCGGCCGGCAGCCGACCTTGCCTGGCAGATCGTCGACGGCATGGCGGGAGGCGCCCGATGAGCAAGCGCAAGTCGGCACGCATCGCCGAGCCGCCTGTCGCCGCCGAGCGCGACCCGCGGCCGCCGGTCGAGGCGATCCGCGCCGCGGCCTTTACCCAGTTCGCCGAGCGCGGCTATCCGGTGGTGACGGTGCGCGACATCATGAAGGCGTGCGGCCTGACGCAGGGCGCGCTCTACAATCACTTCAAGTCCAAGGACGAGCTGCTGCACGACATCATCGCCTCGACCCAGGGCGAGCTCGAACGCATCTGCCAGCAGGCCGTGGCGGGGGCGGGCGACGATCCGCGCGCCAAGCTGGCAGCTTTCGTGCGCGTCTATGTCATGCGCCATTGCCGGCTCAGGGTCGAGGCGCTCGTCGCCAACCGCGAGATAAGCTGGCTGGGCGCCGAGCGCGTCGCCGACATCCGCCGCAGCCGGCGCGCCATTCGCGACATTCTCGTGACAATCCTGCGCGAGGGTGTCGAGCAGGGCGTGTTCGACCCGCCACAGATCGACGGCCGGCGCGATCTCAAGGCGATGGCCATGGCCACGCTCGACCAGTGCACGCATGTCTCGATGTGGTACGGTCCCGGTGGCGCCCTCAGCGAGGACCAGATGGCCAAGCTCTACGCCGACATGACCCTGCGTTCGGTGGGCGCCAAGCCGCAATGACCCTTTTCGACGGGTGTCAGATGTTCGTGCGCCTGAAAGCGTTTCTGGCCGCTTTTCTCTTCGCAGCCGCTTGCACGCCTGAACAGGCCGCGGCGCCGCCGCCCACGGCACGCGCTTCGCAGCAGATGGCGATGCTCGCCGACGGGGCGGTACCGGCCGACCGCTGGCGCGTGGTGCTGATCGCCGGCGACAACAACAGCCCCGCCTTCGACAACGGTGTCGACGCGATGCGCGCCAAGCTTTTGGCGCGCGGTGTCCGCGACATTCGTGCGCTCACCTCCGATCCGGGCGCCAATCCGTCGCTTCCCGTCGCCACGGCGGCGAACGTGTCGAGCGCCTTGCGCACTGCCGGCGGCGAGGCTTGCCTCGCCTTCATCACCAGCCATGGCGACGAAAGCGGCTTCGTGCTGAAGCAGGCCAATGGCACGGTGGGCCCGGCGACGCTCGACAATGCGCTCGATGCCGGATGCGGCGCGCGACCGACGGTCGTCGTCGTTTCGGCCTGCCACAGCGGTGTCTTCCTCACCTCCGGCATGCGCCAGCCCAACCGCATCGTCCTGGCGGCGGCGGCGGCGGACCGGTCGAGCTTCGGCTGCGGCGCCGGCGACCGGTACACCTATTTCGACCAGTGCCTGCTTCAGCAGTTCGACGGCGCGTCGACCTGGCAGCAACTCGCGGCGACGACCAAGACCTGCGTCGAGAACCTCGAGCGTCGCATGGGCATCCGCCGGCCGTCGCTGCCGCAGACCTTCGTCGGGTCGGGCGTGGCCGACCTCAGGATCCCGGGCCGTTAGGCTGGGAGCGCGCCGCTCCAGTGGCGCGTCATGCTCTTCCGGACCGCGAGCGTCCACGCTCGCTCATCCTCACGAGCGCGCCGGGA
>JAEZHS010000773.1 GCA_023436825.1 Pseudomonadota bacterium
ACGGCCATATCGAGATCGCCAGCGAGGTCGGCCGCGGCACCACGGTGCGCATGTATTTCCCGCGCAGCGATCCGGCGGCGGTGCCCGCGCCGGCGCCGCGCAAGCAGGCCATGCCGCGCGGCACCGAACGCATCCTGGTGGTGGAGGATGAGAAGGCCGTGCGCGCCATCGTCGGCGAGCAGCTCGGCAGCCTGGGCTACGACGTGAAGCTCGCCAGGGATGCCGACCAGGCGCTCGAGCTGTTGCGGGGCCACCGCTTCGACCTCGTACTGACCGACGTCGTCATGCCCGGGCGGCTGAACGGCCGCGCGCTCGCCGAGGAGATCAAGCAGGCTTGGCCCGATACGCGCATCGTGTTCATGTCGGGCTATTCGGAGAATGCGCTGTTGCGCGACGGCCGTCTCGAAGGCGGCGTGATGCTTCTCGCCAAGCCGCATGTCAAAGCCGACCTCGCTAAGTTCATCCGCGACGCGCTCGGCGCCAGCGGCGGGCGCTTCGGCTCTGCCGCCCACAGTCAGGCGTAGTACAGGAGTAGACCACGATGAACGCCAACGAGCGCGACCTGGTCCAGCGTTTCGTCGACGACATGACCGACTACGCCATCGCCATCCTCGACGTGCAGGGCCGGGTTCTCACCTGGAACGCGGGCGCGCGGGCGCTGTTCGGATATGCATCCGACGAGATCGTCGGGCGGCGCTTCACCCTGCTGCATACCAAGGGCGACAACCTGCTCGGCAAGCCCGAGACTGCGCTCGGCGACGCCCTGCAGTGGGGCCGCCATGACGCGACCGGCGCGATGTTGCGCAAGGATGGAAGCCGGATTCAGGCGCGGCTGATCCTGCGGCCGCTGTCGGACTCCTGGCAAAGGCATGTCGGCTTCGGCCTGCTCGCCTACGACACCGAAGGCGGCAAGCCGGTCGCCGCGGTCGAGCCGGAGGTGTCGGCGACCATGGCCGCCAGCTCGACCGGGCGCGCCAGGATCCTGGTGGTGGACGACAACAGCGGCGTCCTCGAGGAGGCGACGGAGCAGTTGATCCGTCTCGGCTACGACGTCATTTCGGCGTCGAGCGGTGCGGAGGCCCTCGCCGCGCTCGAGCGCGGCGAGAAGATCGACCTTCTGTTCACCGATGTCGTCATGCCGGGCGACATTGCCGGCCGCGACCTCGCCGACAAGGCCTCCGAACTGCGGCCCGGCCTGAAGGTGCTGTTCGCGTCGGGCTACTTCGAAGGCGCGCTGGTCAGCAAGGGCGCGCTCGAGACCGACGTGCAGTTCATCGCCAAGCCTTACCGCATGAAGGCCCTGGCTCAGAAGGTCGAAGAGGTCCTGGCCTCCTGAGACGGCCGCCGTGGATTAGGCTGCGCGACTGCGATACCAATGACGGGCCATGGCCGAGCCTCCCGTCATCGCTTCCGGTCGCGACATTCGCCTCGACCTGTTTCGCGGGCTGGCGCTGTGGTTCATCTTCGTCGACCACATTCCGACCAACATCGTAAGCTGGTTCACCGTCCGTAACTACGGCTTCAGCGACGCCACCGAGATCTTCGTCTTCATCTCGGGCTACACGGCGGTGATCGCCTATGCCCGCATGATGGAGCGCGAGGGCTGGGTGCGCGCCGCCGCCCGCGTCTACCGCCGGGTCTGGCAGCTCTATGTCGCACACATCCTGCTGTTCATGGCGTTCACCGCCCAGATCGTCTGGGTGTCGATCGCCCACGACATGCCCTCGCTGATCGACGAGATGGAGCTGATGGGCCTCGGCGAGAACCCCTACCGGGCGATCCTGGCGGCGGCGCTGCTGCAGTTTCGGCCGGTCAACCTCGACGTCCTGCCACTCTACATCGTCCTGTTGGCCGCCTTTCCCTTCGTCCTGCCGGCGGTCCTGCGCTGGCCGTTCGCGGTGATTGCCGTGTCGGTCGCCCTCTATGCGGCGACGTGCCACTTCGATTGGAACCTGCCTGCCTACCCGGCGGGCAAGGTCTGGTACTTCAATCCACTCGCCTGGCAGGTGGTATTCTACGTCGGCACCGCCTGCGCCGTGCTGGGCCCCAGGATCGCCTGGCTCGACCGGTTCCGCTGGCCGCTCTCGGTTCTGGCTGTCCTTTACCTCCTGTTTGCAGCCTTTATCGCTCTGTCCTGGCATTACAATTCCCTCCAGGAGATCACACCGGCCTGGCTTGCCCGCCAGATCTACCCGATCGACAAGACCAACATCGACGCCCTGCGGTTTTTGCACTTCCTCGCCTTGGCTTGGCTGGTCCGGGTGCTGGTGCCGGCCAGCACCAAATTCCTGCGCTGGCCTATCTTCGGCCCACTTCGCAGGTGCGGTGAACAATCGTTACTTATATTCTGCATCGGTACTTTTCTTGCTTTGTCCGCCCAGATCGTCGTCAGCTACTTCGAGGAGTCGCTCCTGTCGCAGATCGTCGTGAGCGTTGCAGGCATTCTCGTCATGTGCGCAGCCGCCTATGTGGCGACCTGGTTCAAGAGCGGAGGATCGGCCGGTTCAGGACGGACGCCCAGCACGGCGGAAGCCGTGCCGTGAGGCTGCGCGCCTGGTCCTGGCTGGTCGCAGTCGTCGCGCTGCTGCTGCCGGCCATCGCCTTCCCGCAGTCAATGACGCTCTGCCGGGCCAAGCCCGAGCTGCTGGAGCTCGGCAATTCGCTGCCTGCCTCACGCAAGGCGATTGCCGAGCGCAAGCAATTGCGCATCATTGCCCTCGGCTCGTCGTCGACCTCGGGGTACGGCGTATCGAACCCGGCCTATGCCTATCCCGCGCAGCTCAAGATCGGCCTCGACAAGGCGCTGCCCGGCGTCGATGTCGACGTCCTCAATCGCGGCATCGGCGGGCAGGACGTCGAGGAGATGGCGGCCCGAATGCAGGCCGAGATGAAGGAGAATCCGGCCTCGCTGGTGGTCTGGCAGACCGGCACTAACGCCGCCATCCGTCAGATGCCGCTGGCCAAGTTCGAGCGCTGGCTGCGCAACGGGCTGGCGCTCGGCAGGTCGTTGGGCGCCGATTTCGTGCTGATGAACCTGCAGTACGTGCCGGCGGTCGTTGCTGCGCCCGACAAGGAAGCCTACGAGAAGATCATGGCTGCAGCGGCCAAGGAATATGACGCCGGCCTGTTCCGTCGCTTCGACATCATGCGCGGCTGGTACCAGGACGGCATGCCCTATGCCCAGTTCGTCCAGCTCGACGGCCTGCACCTCAATGACTTCGGCCAGAAGTGCATCGGCAAGCTCCTGACCCGGTCGATCGTGAATTCGCTCAACGGTCCTTGAGACGTTGCGCGGCCACACACTTCACACGTGCGGTGAGCAATCGTTGCTTATATTCTGCACCGGTAATTTTGTTGCGTGTGCCCTCACCGTCGTCAGCTACTTCGAGGAGTCGGCTCCTGTCGCAGATCGTCGCGAGCGTCGCAGACATCAGGCTGCGCGGCTGGCCGTGGCTGGTTGCGGTGCTGGCGCTGCTGCTGCCGGCCGTCGCCTTCCCGCAGTCGATGACGCTGTGCCGGACCAATCCGGAGCTGCTGGAGCTCGGCAACTCGCTGCCGGTCTCGCGCAAGGCGATCGCCGAGCGCAAGCAATTGCGCATTATTGCGCTGGGCTCGTCGTCGACCTCGGGCTACGGCGTGTCGAACCCGGCCTATGCCTATCCCGCGCAGCTCAAGATCGGCCTCGACAAGGCACTACCGGGCATCGATGTCGACGTCCTCAATCGCGGAATCGACGGTCAGGATGTCGAGGAGATGGCGGCCCGTATTCAGGCCGAGATGAAAGAGAACCCGGCCTCGCTGGTGGTCTGGCAGACCGGCACAACTGCCACCGTCCACCAGATCCCGATCGACAAGTTCACCCGCTCGCTGCGCAACGGGCTGGCGCTCGGCCGGTCGCTTGGTGCCGACTTCGTGCTGATGAACCTGCAGTACGTGCCGGCGGTCGCCGCTGCGCCCGACAAGGAAGCCTACAAGGACGCCATGGCCGCGGCCGCCAAGGAGTACGATGCCGGCCTGTTCCGGCGCTTCGATATCATGCGCGGCTGGTACCAGGACGGCATGCCCTATGCCCAGTTCGTCCAGCTCGACGGCCTGCACCTCAACGACTTCGGTCAGAAGTGCATCGGCAAGCTTTTAACCCGGTCGATCCTGAATTCGCTCCACGGTCCCTGAGGCATTCCATCATGTCGCGTCGTTTTGTTGATCTGTCGATCTATCTCGAGAACGACGTCATCTCCGATCCGCCGCCGTTCGGTCCCAAGATCCAGTACCACAAGCACGAGGACACGGCCGGCCAGATCGCCGGCTTCTTTCCCGGCCTCCGGAAAGAGGATCTGCCCGACGGCCAGGGCTGGGCAGTCGAGAACGTCAACCTCTCGACCCACAACGGCACGCATCTCGACGCGCCCTATCACTTCCATCCGACGATGAACAAGGGCGAACGCGCCATCACCATCGACGAGGTGCCGCTCGAATGGTGCTTCCAGCCCGGCGTGAAGCTCGACTTCCGCGACAAGCCGGACGGCCATGTCATCACCGCCAGGGAAGTCGAGGACGAGCTCTCGCGAATCGGCCATGAGCTGAAGCCCCTCGAGATCGTCGTGGTCAACACGCGCGCGGGCTCCCGCTACGGCAACAACGACTACGTGAATGCCGGCTGCGGCATGGGCTACGACGCCACCATGTTCCTGCTCGAGAAGGGTATCCGGCTCACCGGCACCGACGCCTGGAGCTGGGATGCGCCGTTCTATTGGACTGCCCAGAAGTGGGCCAAGGACCACGATCCCTCGATCATCTGGGAGGGCCACAAGGCCGGCCGGCACATCGGCTACTGCCACCTCGAGAAGCTGCACAATCTCGAGGCGTTGCCCGGCGACGGCTTCACCATCGCCTGCTTCCCTCACAAGATCCGAGGCGCGTCCGCTGGCTGGACGCGCGCGGTGGCGATCTTCGAGGAGTAATCCGCTCTACTTGCAGACCGTCGAATCCAGTATCGCCTGCTTGAGATAGGCGATGAGGTCGGCGCGTTCCTGCGGATCCTTGATGCCGGCGTATCCCATCTTGGTTCCCGGCACGATCTTGAGCGGATTCTCGAGAAAGCGGTCCAAAGTCTCCTCGTTCCAGGTGACGCCGTACTTCTTCATGGCCGGCGAGTAGGCGTAGCCCGCCACGCTGCCGGCCTTGCGCCCGAACAGCCCGCAATGGCGCGGGCCGACGCGGTCGTGCTCCAGCGAATGGCAGGCAAGGCAGCGCTGGTAGATCGTTTCTCCGCGGGTCGCATCGCCGTCCGCCGCGCGGGCGGCGGACGCGGCGAGCAGCAGCGCGGCGAGCAGGACGCCGGAGCTCTTCATCTCTAGGACACGAACGCGTCGGGCACGGGGTTCTGGCCGAGCGCATGGCGCAGCACGGCCCAATGCATGGCCTCGTCACCCAGAATGGAGGCGGCGACCTTGGCGAGCTCGCGGTCGGTGAAGATCGGAACGGCGCCGAGATAGGCGCTGACCGCACCCTTCTCGAGCCCGGCCGCGAAGGCCAGCACGTCGTTCTGCGACTTGAGCTTGTCCTTGGGGAAGGCGTAGCTCGCCGGCGGCGTGACCGGCTTGCCGCCGAGCTTCTGCACCGCCTTGGCCAGCGCGTCGGCATGTTGCTTGTGGTGCCCCTGGAACTGGACGGCGAGATCGAGCACCGGCTTCTGCAGCAGGCCGGACTCGGCTCCGAGCTGATAGGCTGCGATCGCCTGCTGCTCGGCGCCCAGCGCCGAGTTCAGGATCGTCACGTCGTTGTTGGCCGTCTGGGCCGAAGCCTGGCCGACCAGCGCCAGACGCTCGTGGCCGGCCAACAGGGCGACAGCCGACGCCGACAGGGTGATCTTGCCGACCCCGGACAGGAAGCCGCGACGGGGCGGCTTGACGGGATCGTTGCTGGGGGTGGTGATGGCCATCGTAATCCTCCTTCGGAAGCGGCGGCTGACAGGATGTCATTCGCTGCCCGGGGAACCCCGGGAGAGGCCGGATCGGATGCAGGGGGGCCGCGTGGCCCGCCATGCATCGATGCAGGACGTCGTGCTGCATCCAAAGGCGCGATCCCGGGGTATAGGGGCTGGAGAGGTCCTGAATGGTCGAGATTCATAAGCTCGGCTCGGTGCCGGCCGGTCAGCATCCGACGATGCCGCGATCGCTATTGCCGTCCGTCACCGCCGAGACGTTCGATCCGTTGGCATCGTTGCTGGCGGAAATCGCCACCGGCCATGAGCGTGCCTTCGCACGGCTCTACGAGTTGATGGGCAGCCGGCTGTTCGCCGTTGCACGCCGCGTGGCGGGCCGCACCGACCTGGCCGAGGACGTGCTGCAGGAATCCTTCCTGCGCATCTGGCGCTCGGCGCATCAGTACGATCCGGCCAAGGGGCCGGCGTATGCGTGGCTGGTCAGGATCGTGCGCAACCGCGCCCTGTCGGCCCGCACGCGCGCGGCGAGGCACGAGGCGGGATGCACCGGCCTCGACGAGGACCTGCCTTCGGACGCTCCCGATCCCGCTGCCCAGGTGCTGCGCAGCGAGGAGGCGCGGCGCGTCAATGCCTGCCTGACCAGCCTGCCGCTGAACCATCGTCGGTCGGTGGCGATGGTCTATTTCGAAGGCCTCACCCACCGGGAACTGGCGGAGCGGCTCGACGTGCAGCTCGGCACGGCCAAGAGCTGGGTTCGTCGGGGACTGGCGAAGATGGGTCAATGCCTCAGCCAGGAGACCGCCACCGACTGGCGGGGGCTGGTGGCGGCGGACTATGCGCTCGGCAGCTTGCAGGGCGCGGCGCGCCGTGGCTTCGAGCGACGCCGGGAACGCGACGCGCGCTATTGCCGTGCTGCCGATCTCTGGGAGACCAAGCTCGCCATGCTCACCGAGTTCCTGCCCGATCAGGCGCCGCCTCCCGCCGTCTGGAGGCGTATCGAGCAAGGCGTGAAGGGCAATCGCGTCTCGTTTGCCCACCCGCTTCTCTGGCAGATCATCGCGGGTAGTCTGGCGGCGGTCGTCGTCGCACTGCTGGTCGTGCTCGGCCGCTCGCGATGACAATTATGGAGTGACAGGCCGGCGTGCGAACAGCAGTGCCAAACCGAGACCTGCGATCGCGGTGCCGGCGCCGATGCGCAGGCGGGCGAGCAGCGAGGGCCGGGCGAGCGCCGCCGAGCGGGCGCGCGCGGCCATGGACACCACGACGACATCGACGGCGGTGTTGAGGAACACCGAGATCAGGCCGAGCACGAAGAACTGCAGCCACAGCGCGCCCAAGGCGGGGTCGACGAATTGCGGCAGGAAGGCGAGGAAGAAGGCGGCTGTCTTGGGGTTCAGGGCCTCGACGAAGATGCCGTCGCGAAAGGCGCGGCCGACGCTTGCCCCGCGCGCCGCCGCGACGATGTCGAAGCGGGCCTCGCGGGCCGTCTTGATGCCGAGCCATACCAGGTAGAGGGCGCCTGCGATCTTGAGGATGGCGAAGGCTTCGGCGCTCGCCAGGACCAGCGCCGAAACCCCGACGGCGCCGGCCGCGACGTGGACCAGCCCGCCGATGCCCGTGCCCAGGCTCGACGCCAGACCGATGCTGCGGCCGTCGGCCAGTGCGCGCGCGGCGACATAGAAGATGCCGGGGCCGGGCGACAGGGCGATGATCGACGCCGCCGCCAGGAAGAGCAGGAAGCTCATCAAGCCCGTCGGCCCTAGGCCAGCGGTTCCGGCTCGCCCGGCGGCAGCGGCATCTCGAAGACGTTGAGTGTCATCGACACCAGCATGTAGTAGCCGCACACGCCCACCAGATCGACGACGCCCTGCTCGCCGAAGGCGTCGACGGCGCGCTTGTAGTTGGCCTGGGCGACGCGGTTGGTCGCGAGATACTCGGTGACGAAGTCGTAGACGATCTTCTCGACGTCGCGCGTGAAAAGCGGCGACTGACGCGTGCGGACCGCCTCGACGATCGCTTCAGACAGTCCGGCCTCCTTGGCGAGCCGCGCATGGGCGTAGAACTCGTACTGCGCCTTGAAATGCCGGCCGACCAGGCAGATCGCGAGTTCGCTGAGGTCCCTCGGCAGCGAGTTGTTGAAACGGCAATACTCGCCGAGCTTCTGGGCGCGGTCGGCAAGATGCGGACTCCGGAGCCAGGGCTCGAACGGCCCACGCAGGCCGCCCCGCGGCCCCGCGACGATCGCGTCGGCCACCTTCTTCTGTTCGGGCGTGAGCTTGTTCAGGTCGAGCGGAGCCAGACGCGGCATGAGACGATATCCTTCAGTTGTAACAGCGATTAGAGCGGACAGCCGGCGTCGCCGGTCTGGCTCTTGTCGGCGCTGTCGAAGATGCGGTTGATGATCGCCTCGCCGGCGGTCTGCGCCTTGTCGGCTTGGGTGGCGCACGAACCGGTCGCCGCCCACAGCACCTTGCCGCCGTCCGTCGAGTAGAGCGTCAGCGTGATGCGCAAGGTCGGCACGCTGGTCGGCGAGCCGAGCCCATCGCGCCGCCGGATTGCGTTGCTGGGGAGATCCATGCGTGGGTTGGAGCCGGGCGGGGCGTAGGAGGGCTGGCCGCCTTGCGTGTTGTAGTCGCCGCGGCCGCTGTCGGTGAAGTCGAAGTAGCTCACGTCCATGCGCATGACGTTGCCGCCTGAGAAGCCGACCTCGTTGCCGCGCTTGGACAGGCGCACCATCACCTGGCGGCGCAGCTCGCGCGACAGATGGGTGTCGGACGTGAGCTGGACCGCGACCTTGGCCTTGGGCATCGCCTGGTAGGCCTTGACCTCGATCTCGCCGAGCTTGGGTCCGGGCGGCAGGCCGTAGCTCTGTGCCGAGACCTGCGTTGTGGTGGCGAGCAGCCCGAGAGCCGTCGCGAGGGTCAGGATGCGCATATGCCGTCTCCTAGGCCGCGAGCGGGCGCCAGCCCGGCTCATCGCGGTCGAGCATGCGCTTCAGCGATTCGAAGTGCAGCAGGGCCTGCTGGGATTCGCCGGCGATCTGGTTGGCGGTGTGCTCGGCGAGCTTGGCGTCGATGTTGTGCAGCGGCTTGCCGGTCTGCATGGCCAGCACCTGAACCATGGCGGCGCGCTCGAGGTAGTAGAGATCGTCGTAGGTCTGGGCCACGGTCGGACCGCTCACGATGACGCCGTGGTTGCGCAGGAACAGGATGTCCTTGTCGGCCATGGCGCTGCACATGCGGTCGCCTTCCTCGTTGCTGAGCGCCACGCCGGCATATTCATCGTCGTAGGCGATGCGGTTCCAGTAGCGGAAGGCGTTCTGGGTGCACATTTCGATGCGGCCGTCGCGAATCGAGGTCAGCGCCGTGGCGTAGGGCATGTGGGTGTGCAGCACGACCTTGGCACGCGGGTTGCCGGCATGGATGCGCGCATGGATGAAGAAGGCGGTCGCCTCGACCTGGTGCTTGCCCTCGATGACGTTGCCCGCCCCGTCCGCCATCACCAGGTCGGAGGGCGTGATCTCCGACCAGTGCAGGCCTTGCGGGTTGACCAGGAACAGGTCCTCGCGGCCGGGCACGGTCATGCTGAAGTGGTTGCACACGCCTTCGTTCAGGCCGTGCCGCGCGGCGGCCCGCAGAGCGGTCGTCAGGTCGAGCCGCGCCTGGGTCACGGGGTCGTTGGCCAGCATCAAGAGATCTCCATTTGCCGAAGGACGTAACCAATGGCGATGATGCTGCCTAGCCCGTCACGCGGCCAAGCGAAATCGAAAAATCCGGGGGTTGACCGATGGATGTCCTCTTTCGCTCGCCGCTGGGGGCTCTGCTGGCCAAGCCGTGGGTCGACGAGGCCGGACTGTTCGGCCTCAGGCGCTGGTACTTTCCGCTGTCACGCCTGTGGGCCGCGGCCAACGCCGCCGGCGACGATACGAGCCGCTTCCGCGACGAGATCGGCGCGTCGGTCGCCGCCTGGCCGGAGCCGTATCTGCGCTCGGTGCTGGCGCGCAACGCAGGCCGCAAGGCGGCGGCCGAGGCGGCTCGCGCTGCCTGGGAGGCGGCTCTGTTCGGCGCGGCGGCGGACGACGACTGCCTGCTGCTGGATCGCCGGCGTCGCGCTGCCGCCACCCGCCATCTGGCGACGCGCGCGTCCTTCTATCCGCTGCTGTTTCCGAACCGGCCGCCATCGGCACGCTGGGAGATCGACCAGCCGGCCGAGGTCGAGCGCGCGCTCGGGCCGGCGCTCGCCCATCCCGATGGCCTCTACGCCGCCGCCGTCGATGTCGGCGCCGTCACCGCGTCGCTGCCGGTCGCGACGGGCCGCTCGCGCGAGTATTGGCTGCGTGCGCCGACACCCGCGGCGCGATTGCATCGCCGGCCGGGCAGCGAAACTCTTTATGCGCGCGTGATCGAGCCGGCCGACCCGGCCTGTCCGACACTGGTCTTCGGCAGCGGCCTTTGCCTCGAGTTCGAGCTTCTGACGGTGTCGCGCGGCCCGGCCACCCGGCTCGCCGAGTTGGGTTGGCGCGTCGTCGAGCCGATCTCGCCCTATCACGGCTTGCGCGCCATGCCCGGGCGCTACGGCGGCGAGCCGTTCTTCGCGGCGGGACCGACCAGCTCGATCGATCTCATAGCGGGCCAGGCGATCGAATCGGCGCTGCTCATCGCCTGGTGCCGGCAGCGCTTCGGCGGCAACGTGGCGCTCGCTGGCATCTCGATGACGTCGTTCGTCGCCCAGCAGGCCGCCAGCCGCTGCCATCTCTGGCCGGCCGAGGCGCGGCCCGACGGCGTCATGCTCATAAGCCACTCCGGCCGCATCGAGGACGTGACCTTCGGCGGCGCGCTCGCCGTCACGCTCGGCCTCGACCGCGCGCTGGCGCGCGCCGGGTGGTCGCGCCAGGCGTTGGCGCGCCTGTCGGAGCTGATCGATCCCACCGCGCAGCCGGCGATTGCGCCGTCGAACATCGTCTCGGTGCTGGGCGAGACCGACCGCTGGGTGCCGTATGACGACGGGCTGGCCGTGGCCCAGAAATGGCGGCTGCCCGAAGCCAATGTCTTCCGCTACCCGCTCGGCCATCTCGGCATGCCGGTACAGCTCACGCGCGATGCGGCGCCGTTCGAGCGTCTCAGGCAGGTACTGGTCGACCGGTGACCTCGACGCCCGAAATCTCGCGTACCAGCTTGGTGCGCACGGCGCGGCCGAACTGGCCGAAATCGTCGGCCACGATCATGAACGAGCCCGGCCCGCCGATGACGTTCTCCTCGTAGTACTTGTCGAGGGTGAGATCGGGCGGACGGCCGAAGTTGGTGCGGTTCATCATCACCGGCAGGCCGTTGACCACGATGCCCTGGCTCACCAACCGGTCGCGCACCAGCTCGGCCGGCGGGCCGTCGTTGGTGCGGCCGTCGCCGGAGATGTCGATGACCCGGCGCCTGGAGATGAAGCCCGAATTGTCGAAGCGCTGCCCGGCATGGGCGAGGGCGGCGCCGACCGCCGTCCAGCTCTGCGATTGGCGCGGCGCCTCGGCAAGCTTGTCGGCAAAGCGGCGCGCGGCGGACGGGCTGTCGATCACGGTCCAGTCGAGCACCACGACCTGATAGTGCGTGCCGGCCCATTCGGTGTAGCAGACGGCGATGCGCCTGTTCTCGCCCGACAGGATGGCGTCGATGATGCGCTCGTTGGTGAGCGCCTCGATGTAGCCGCGGCGCTGAAGCTCGGCCTCGACCTCGTCGATCGAGCGCGATACGTCGACCGCCAGCACGAGCTGCAGATCGACCGGCGTTTCCGCCCGTGCTGCGGTCATCGCTGCCGATGCGGCGGTGGCCGCCGCCAGGGAGCCCAAGAGCGCGGTCCGTCGCTTCATGCCCACCCTCCACGGATAGAGGAGAGGAAGCATAGCATCTCGCTTTCGCGCGTCCTCCCCGTATGACGGGGGAGGAAACAAGAGAGACCAAACGAAAACGCCGAGGATAAAGCCCCCGGCGTTCCGTTCGTTCAGGTCGCTGTAAGCGGCCTATTGATCGTCGTCGAAGCCGCGCTTGCGCGGCTCGTAATCGCGGTCGCGACGCGGGCGATCCGAGCCGCCGCCGCCATGACGGCGTGCCGGACGGCCGAAATCGCCGCCACCGCCACCGCCACCGCCACCACCACTGTCGAAGCCACCGCCGCCGCCCGGAGGACCGCCGGAGAAGTCGGCGCGCCGGGAGTCG